>JADLHI010000451.1 GCA_020848895.1 Hyphomonadaceae bacterium | reverse complement strand
GGTGAAGACGCCGACACCAATTCGATCGAGGAAGCGCTGGCGCGCGCCGTCGAGGGAACGACCGTTTACGTCACGCCCGGCGTCTACACTGCGGATCACCTTTGGGTGCCCCAGGGCGTTCATCTCGTGGGATCGCCTGATCAGACCATCATTCAGGATGCGGACGCAAACGGGCTAACCGAAGTCAGTGTCTCGATGATTTCAATGGACGAGCGCGCCGAGCTCTCCAGCCTCACCGTCCGGCGCCACCAGGATCACCACGCCATTGCGACGTCAAGCATAGGCGACGGCTCTATCGTTGAGGGCGTGCATATTGTCGATGCCGACGGCGCCGGTGAATTGAACCGCGCCGCCTTGCTGGCTGCGGGCGCAGCCACTGTGCGTTCAGTCACGCTCACGAACATTCGCGGTTGGGCGATTGAATCGGATCTCACAGATCAATCGGAGCTGACCAACGCCGGCGTCATCGAAGGTAGCACTATTTCCAATAGCCTCGGCGGCATTCTCATCAGGGGCGGCGGCACAATTCGCGGCAATACGCTGACCAATATCGCCGGCGATGCGTTCAGAACCTGGGACGGCCTTGGATCGCCGACCGCACTCGTCACAAACAACGTCGTGACCGGCGCGCATAACGCTTTGGCCACAGGCGAAGGCGCCATCCAATTCCGCAACAACCGCGTCTCGAGCGTGACGCACACATGCGTCGCCTATACCGGCACGACCACCGCCATCGTGACGCAGAACCGTTTCTCCGGTTGCGGCACGGCCGGCTATATCGGCTTTGTCATTCGGTCTCCCGCCGCGGGCGCCATCGAAGACAACATCGTTCTCGGCTCAGGCCAGAATTTCATCCGGCAAGACCCCGGCGCCACGACGATCGTGCGCAACAACAGAACCGTAGACTGAGCACTTTATCCACAGGCGGAACATGAAGCCTCGGCAAGCCATGCGTCGGGCGCATTGGCGCAATGGTTTCGATACGATAACGACGTCCTAGCGCCGGTTCGCGCACGACGACTTCAAGGTGAGGGACATGTCCAATTGGTTCGCAGACAAGCTCGGCCCCGCTCCGCGCGTGAACGCCGGCCTCGGCGGCGCGAAGCCGGCGCAAGAACCGCAGCGCGGCGCGCCGCAGCAACAAGCCCGCGCGCCTGAGCCGCCGCGTCAGCAAGCCGCCGCACCGCAGCCAAAGGCTGCGCCCGCTCCGGCGCCTAAAGTTGAAGAACCGCCGAAAAAGAAGAAGGGCTGGTTCTAACCGGCCTTTCGCTTCGGCAACCTGATCCGCTCCAGCGGCGCGAACATGAGGCCAAGCGCGATCGTCAGCGCAATCGCGGCAATCCAGATCACATAAATGTTGAGGCCAAGCTCACCGCCAAAATACGCGGCGAGCGAATAGCCGACGCCCTGCCAGAGATAAATCGAATAACCGGCGCTCATAAATGGCCGCACCAAAGGCGAGCGCGCCAGCGCTTCGCGTTGGGTTTCTCGCGTCAGCCGCGCGCCAATCAGCAACACCGCCATCCAGGCGCACGAGAACAGGAAGAAAATCGCGTTCGGCGGAAACTTGTTGTGCTGCATGTCGAGCGTCACGCTCGCCGGCTGCAGCATCGCCGCGCCAATCATGCCGGCGACCGACAACACCAATACCAGCGCGTAATCGCCCAGGCTCCAGCGCTTGGGCATTGCCGCCAGCATGAACCCGAACGTCGCCCAGAAGCTGTAAAACACGGCGTTTTTGATCAATTCGTCCAGCGGTTGCACGAGCGTCACGCGCCCCAGCGCCAGCACGATGAGGCCGGCCACGGCGGCCAGCATCCACGGCTTCAAGAACCCCGCCACACGCTTCGTCGTGATCAGCGGCATCAGCGCCGTCACGATCAGAAACGGCGCCACGAACCAAAGATGCCAGCTCAGCATCTTCCACGTGTGCCCCGCGCCGCGCGTCACTGGATTGAGCCACGCCAACGCCCGCGCGCCGATCTCTTCAAGCGTAAGCGGGCCGTCCCACTTCACCACGGTCACGATCAACGCCGCGACCAACACGTAGGCGAGATACGGCAGGTAAATCCGCACGCCGCGCCGCAGCAGAAAATCGAAATAGTTGGCCGGGTTCAAACGGCCCGGCTTTGACCCTTCGCCCAAGAAATACGCCGCTCCCGTGATCACAAAGATCGGCGGCATCTCGAACAAGAGCCACGCGCCCGGCCCTGGCGGGATAACGTGCAACCAGAACGTCCCGTGGATCACGATGACGATCCACGCCATCAGCAAGCCGCGCGCCAGATCGAGGCCGACATCGCGGCTCGCGGCTGGCGGAGGCGCCGGCGCGTCGCTCAATAGATGAGATACTTGGCGCGCTCGGCGATCCAGGCCTCTTCATCGGGCACAGCGATCGCATCGAGATCGGCAGCGGTGGTGTTCGGATCGTCCACCCATTCGCGCAGCAGCGAGGAGCCGTTGATGACATCGATGGCGAGTTTGTCGAACACGTATTCGTACGAAAACTGGCGCCACAAATCGTACTCGGGGTAGAGCCGCCGGATTGCCTTGAACGCCAAAGCTTGCACGCGCCACGGTTTGAACGCCTCGTGATCGTAATACGCCGGATCCTCGCAATGGATCTGAACGCCGTGACAGAGTTGGCCTTCCCATTTGTGGAATGTCGGCTCGAACCAGATTTCGCGCAGCTTACAGCCCGCCAGCCAATGCGGCGCGAAACGCTGCATCTCGTCAAGAACATCGCGCGCGTCGATGTCCGCGGCGCCGAAGATTTCGAGCGGACGCGTGGTGCCGCGCCCTTCCGAAAGCGTCGCGCCTTCCACCATCACCGTGCCGGCATAGGCGCGCGCCATCCAAAGGTTTGGCGCGTTCGGCGAGGGGTTCACCCACGTGCGCTCGCCAATCGGCCAGCCGTAACCAGGCGCCTCGTCGGGCCGATAGCCTTCCATCTCGATCACGCGATAAGCGACGTTGAGCTTGTAGTGATCGATGAACCAATGGCCGAGTTCGCCGAGCGTCAGACCATGGCGCATCGGGATCGGGCCGGCGCCGACAAAGCTCTCCCAGCCACGGCGCAGCGTCAGCCCTTCAACCGGCCGCCCCGCCGGATTGGGACGATCCAGCACCCACACCTCCTTGCCGTCCGCGGCGCAGGCTTCGATCATGTAAAGCAGCGTGGTGATGAACGTGTAGATGCGGCAGCCAAGGTCTTGCAGATCGATGAGCACGACGTCGAACGTCGACATCATCTGGCCGGTCGGCCGGCGCTGATCGCCGTAGAGACTGAACACCGGCACGCCGTGCACAGGATCGGTGTAGTCGCGCGACTCCACCATATTGTCCTGCTTATCGCCCTTCATGCCGTGCTGGGGGCCAAACGCGGCGGTGACGCGCACATCGCCCAAAGCCATCAGCGCATCGAGCGAATGCGTGAGATCGCGCGTCACTGAAGCTGGATGCGCGACCAGCGCCACGCGCTTGCCGCGGAGCGGCGCCCGCAGCGACGCATCTTCCAGCAGACGATCGATGCCAAACTTCATTGCGCCGGCCCCAACAGGTGCAGGTAATAATCCAGAACGCTTTCCTGGGTCCCCTGTCTCATTCGGTTCTCCACGCGCGCCCAGGGCCAGAACAAGGTCCCATTCGCGCCCTGCACGCCCGGGATCGAATTGCCCTCATGGGTGATCAGTCCCCAAGCGCCGCCATGATTCTTGCGATAGGTTTCGCCGATATAGCTGCCGAACATCTTGGCGAACTGCGCCAACACCTCGGCCCGTGGCAAGCCTCGTGTCGTGTTGCGGTCGAAATTCTCCATGATGCTTTCGATGTGCGAGACGCTGGCGTCCGAGTAATCGAGTTCGACGTTGAAGTTCTTGCGCGCGAACGCGATCGCATCCAGCGCGGATTTCTCGGCAAGCTCTCGAACCTTGGCGTCTTCTGCGAAATCCATACTCATCCTCACCAACGCTAGCTCGGAAGCTCTAACACAAACCCATCGGCGTGATGGAAATCCGGCTTGCCCGGCGGGTGCTTCAGCGCCCAGTACGATGTCACGCCATTGGCCTCTTCAATCACCGCCGCCAGCGCCAGCTGCCATGGCTCGCCGCTCGCCGGCAGATAGATCAACGCATCGACATCGATGTGCGTGGCGTTGGCGCCGGTGATGATCGCCGGCGGCGAAAGCTCGGCCAGCGCCATGCCTTCGCGATAATCGGTGAAATGATACGCCGCCCATTTGCTCGACGGCGACAGATTGAATTCGTAATAGCCCGCGCCTGGCATGCTTTCGACAAACGCTTCGAAGCATGTCGTCCGCCACAGATCGTCGGTGCGCAGCGGCTCGCTCGGCGGCGCCAAGCTGACGCTCGCGATGCGTCCGCTCACCGTGTAGCGCAGCGCCAATATCCCCGGCTCAGGCCGGGCGACCGCGACGTCGATCCGATCGACGGCCGCGCTTGGCGTATCCGGATGGCAAATCAGTTCGTGCAGCACGCGCCCGCCCTAGCACACCAAGAGCTTAAGATCGCAGTAACGGCGCGCCACACGCAGCCTAAATCATTGATCTGGCTTGGCCGCGCGCGGCGCAAACAGCCAGAACGCGGCCGCGCCGAATGGCGTCGAGGCGCTGAACACCCAGCCGTCGAACGCCGAGCCGCTCCAGGTCGCGCCAGCGCCGAAGAGCTGCACCGAGATCGGCAAGAAGGAGAGCGCGTCCGAGGCGGTGTCGGCATAAATCGTCCCCACACCCAGAACGATGGCGATGAGCCAAAGCCAACGCGGTTTCAGTCCCGGCCGAAACAGCGCCACCCAAAACGTCATCAACGTGAACAGCGGGAAGATCACAGCCGCCGCGATAACCGCTTGCACGCCCGGCGGTTCGGACATGAAATCGAATGTGCGCCCCGCAAGCTCTTCGCGCGACAGAACGTTCACCTGAAAACCCGACACCTTCCAGGGCTCGCCCGCGGCGGCGCGGTAGAGCGTCGTTTCCGCGCGCACGACGTGGCCTGGATATTCGTATTCGCGCACGCCCCACAGGTGATTGCCGTCCGTGCCGGTCGCGACGCGAAACGTCGTCAACCGCGAAGATATCGGCGCGCCAGGCGGCAACAGCGCCTGGATGCGATCGATTTCCGCCTGCGTGCCTGCATTGCTCTCAACCAAGCTTGCGGCCAAGTCCGCGTCGCGCCCTTGCGAGACAGTGTCATACGGCGCGGCGAGCGCCGCGATGTCGTGCGGGTTCACGCCTGGCACGCTGCTGAAATCAGGCCGCCAAACGCCGGCGCCCATCACGTAAAGACTGGCCATGCCGCCAATGACGAACAGCGTCGCCAAGATGGCCAGAATCGAACGTCCCCACGGCATTCTCGCCCCCATCGTTTTGCGGCCGAGTATTCAGAACGGCGCTCCAGCGACAAGCCCCGTATGGGGCGCGCGCACGTGCTTGACGCAATTCGATACGGCGGCGTAGCACTCGCCCCATGTCGACTTCAGCCGCCTTCGTCCAAAGCTATTACCGCCCGCTCTGTTAGCGGGCCGCGACAGCACGCCCGCCTCATCGGCCGGGATGTGCGCTCGACAAAGACACAGCTCCGGCCCCAAAAGTCCGCCAGGAGTTTGTCCCCGTGACCACCGAAGCCACCGTCCAGTCCCAGTTCCTCCGCGACGCCATTGCGCGCGGCCAGTTCCACCAATGCACCGATCTCGAAGGTTTGGACAAAGCCGCGCTGGCGGGCGTCACCGGCTATATCGGCTTCGACATGACGGCGCCGTCGCTCCACGTCGGCAACCTCACGCAGATCATGTATCTGCGCCGCCTCCAGCAAGCCGGCGGCAAACCGATCGTGCTGCTCGGCGGCGGCACCACCCGCGTCGGCGATCCCTCCGGCAAGGAAGAGATGCGCCAACTCTTGAGCGAAGAGCAGATCGTCAAGAACACCAATTCCATTCGCGGCACGTTCGAGAAGTTTCTGAAGTTCGGCGCCGGCCACAGCGACGCCATTCTCGTCGACAATTCCGAGTGGCTTCTGAAGCTCAACTACCTCGACTTCCTGCGCACGGTCGGGCGCCACATGAGCGTCAACCGCATGCTCTCGATGGACAGCGTGAAGCTGCGCCTCGAGCGCGAGCAGCCGATGAGCTTCATCGAATTCAACTACATGATCCTGCAGGCCTACGACTTCGTGGAGCTGAAGAAGCGCTACAATTGCGATCTGCAAATGGGCGGTTCGGACCAGTGGGGCAACATCGTCAACGGCGTCGAACTCGGCCGCCGCATGGAGAGCTTCAACCTCTTTGGCCTCACGCAACCGCTGATCACAACGGCGAGCGGCGCGAAGATGGGAAAGACCGCCGACGGCGCCGTCTGGCTCAACGCCGACATGAAGAGCCCGTACGAGTATTGGCAATACTGGCGCAACGCCGAAGACGCCGACGTCGGCCGCTTCCTCAAAATCTTCACCGATCTTCCACTCGATGAAATCGCACGCCTCGAAGCGCTGCAAGGGGCCGAGATCAACGACGCAAAGAAGGTGCTGGCCACCGAAGCGACAGCGCTGCTGCACGGCCGCGACGAAGCCAATAAGGCGGCCCAGGCCGCGCACGATACGTTCGTCAAAGGCGTTACCTCGGAAAACCTGCCGGCTTTCCCAATCACCCGTGATGAACTCAACGCCGGCATGCGTATTGGCGCTGCCTTTCAGCGCGCCGAACTGGTCGCGTCCAACGGCGAAGCCAAACGCCACATCGCTGCGGGCGCGCTGCGCGTCAACGACACTGCCGTCGCCGACGAAACCGCGACGATCACGACCGTCGACCTGGTCGACGGCGCGATCAAGCTTTCGCTTGGCAAGAAGAAGCACGCGCTGTTGCGCGTGAGCTAGACAAAACCTAGGGCGAAGCGTCCGCCACGGCGCCAGCCACTGGCGCGACCGGATCGGGCGCGACCGGCGTTGAGCCTGACGGATCGAACATGTTGATGCCGTTGGTCTCGCGCGCGGGCGGTTCCGCTTCGCGCTGCGGCACCGGCTCAAAGATGCGGCGCAAAATCCCCGGCGTCAGCGCCGAGACCGGGTTCACACCCACACGCGGTTCACCCGCATGGCCGTTGATCGAATACGTCATCCCGAACACGCCTTCGCCGCGGCGCGACACCAACAGATCGCCGATCACCGGGATGCTGCCGAGCATCGAAAGGTTCAGCATCGGCGACGGCGCAACGACGCCATCGATATCGAGATTATCCCGCGCAATGTCGTAATTGCCCGCGCCAGTCAGCCCGAGCGAGGGCCCCGCCATGCGCCCTTCGGCAAACTGCAAACGATCGTCGGCGTAGGTCATCTGCGCCTCAAGCGCGTTGAAGCCGATGCCGTCGCCATTCAGCATTTCAACCAGGCCGGTCAACGATCCCGCGGACGACAACAACCGCGCCATCGCCGGCAAGCGCACGACTTGGAAGTCGCGCATCTGCACATCGAACCGCGCCTGACTCTGGGCGCCGCCGCGCCAGTCGCCGTCCGCCGACGCCGTGCCGCCCACGACATTCTCCGCGCCCGTGAGCGCGCGCACCGCAAACCCCGCATCGCCGGCGCGGAAGCGGACGCGGCTGCGCGCGTCATCGGCCCGCGGGCCGAGCGTCAGCGAAAACGTCTCGCCGCCTGGCGAGCGTCCTTCGGCCGCCAATGTCATCAGACCATTGCGCACCGTTGCGATCTGCACGTTCGCATCCGAAAGCGTCGCCCCGCCGCGCATCTTCAACCGGTCGACGATCACGCTCGCGCGCATCGCGCCCGCATTCGACGCGGGCTGGGTTGGCGTTGCGCTTGGAGTCGCAGTCGCCTCCGCCGGCGAGCGATCTGATCCCATGAACGGCGCCGCATCGAACAAAGCCCCGCGCACCGTTACTTCCAGCGCGCCATCTTGCGCGCGCGCTGCATGAATGCGCGCATCCGAGCGCCCTTCGATGACCAGCCTCGGCATATCCACTTCAAGCACGCTGTTGTCGCGCGCCAGCCGCGCGCGTCCCTGCGCCGTCAGCCCGCCGCCCCGCGCATCGATATCGTTGAACGCGAGGCCGCCATCGCTCTGGCGCTGCACCACAAATCGCGCCGACGCCGCCTGGCCCGAGCGCTTGGTCCAGAAGCCGCGCGGCAATTCGACGGCCGCGTTGCGTAGATCGAGATCGATGCGCGCATTATCGACATCGAAACCGCGGCCCTGGCCCGTCACCGTCACGCCAATCCGTCCTTGGGCGTAGCGCGCCACCGGATAGCCGAGGCGCTCAAGATCGTTGGCGTCGAAATCGCCCGAGATTTGGTATTCCGACGAACTCGCGGCGTCCGCGCCGGTGCGGCCGATATGTTCAGTCCAGCGCACGTTGGGAATGACCGACTCGCCGGCGCGGATCGGGCCGCTCACTGTCACCGCCCGCTGATCGCCGCGCACTGTGAGTTGGCCTTGGCTCAGCGCCACACGGCGCGTTGACATGTTGCCGGCGAAATCGCGGATCGAACCGTCGACGTCGAAGCGCCAGGCCTCGAACGGCGCTTCGTGCACCATCGGCCGCTGAATGCGGAGATTGACGCTCCCGCGCCCGGTCGCGGTCGTCGCCTCGATCGGCAAGCGGTCGCCCAGCGAAATCGGCTCCATCGCCAGAACTTCGAGGATTTGGCGCGCATCGCCGTCGGCGTGCGCCGAAATCGTCAGCATCGCGCCGCGCGGTTTGAACTGCGGCGCCTCGATCCGGCCGTTGGTGATGGTCATCCCGTGGAAGCGCGCTTCCGGGATCGTCATGTCGAAGCGGTTGCCGCGCAGCACGCCCGAGCCGCGCGCGTTTGTCACCGGCGACATCGTCGAGATGAACTGCATCGCGGCGTTGGCGATGTTGAAGCGCACGTCCACCGCATCGTCGGTGAGCACGCCATCGGCGATGTCGGCCGGCGTGATGTCTATGCGCACGGTCCCGTCGGTGACGCGGCCGCTGGTAATCGTACGCGCCAGATACTCGCGGGCGCTTTCGCCCAGGCCCACCGGCCACATGTGCAGCACATCGCGCGCTTCCAGCGCGCCATCGACGGCGCCCTGCAGCTGCAGGCCCATATGCGCGCGCCCATCGACGTCGGCCCAGTACACCCGGCCGGCGCCGTTAAACGCGCCTTCGCCGGTGCGCGCGGCCAGGCGTGTGAAATTGATCGTGCGCTGGCCAGAGATGATCGAGCCGACGATCTGCACGTTCGAAAACGCCAGCGGCTCCGAAAACGTCCCCGGCACTTCGAGCCGCATCGACGGCAGAGTGATGTTGAACGCCGCCGGCTCGTTGGGCGCGGCGCGCATGATCGCCGACACATCGCGCACGCGGATGTCGCCGCCGACGCGGGTGCGATCGCCCGCGAGCGAAATCTGATCGATGATGAGTTCGTCGCTCTCGATGTCGTAACGGCCGTGCAGGCGCCCGCCGCTCAGATTGTAATTGTCGCCCGGCATCGCCGCCGAACCCTGGCCGATGATCACATCGCCTTCAAAGCGGTTGACGCCTGCCTGGCGATCGAGGCCGACGGAAATGTTCATCGTCACCGGCGCGTCCAGCGCCGCGATCGGGCCAAGCGCGGCTTGCGAGAACAACGCCCGCGGCCGCGCATTCTCGGCGCCGAACTCAATCACCGCGCTTTGGAAGCGCGTATCGGTCGTGATGTGCAGCGATGCAGGGGCTTTGCCTTCGGCGCCCTCAAGCTCGGCGTTCGCCGAAAGCGTCAGCGATCTGCCGCGGCGCGCCAGTTCAAGATTGGCGGCGTCCGCCGTCCAGCGGCCGCCGCTGGCTTCATCAATGAGGGTAAGTTGCGCCCCGCGCGCCGAAAGCTCGCGCAAGCGCCCGCCCGCGCCCACCGGCTTGAACGCGCCCTCCATGCTATCGAGGACGCGCGCGACGCGTTGCTCAAGCGTTTCGTTCAGCGGCGGCGGTTGAATGATGATGTCGGGCGGCGCGCCCTCGGGACCGAAGGCAATGTAGAGCGCGCCGTTCGGCCGGCGCGTAAAGGTTATGGCGCCGCCGGAAAATTCCGCTTGCGACACCGAGATGCGCCCGATCAGCAACGGCAGGACGTCGAGCGAAATCCGCGCCTCGTCCGAGCGCGACAGCACGCCGCCGCGCCCGTCCTCAACGGTCACGCCAACCGCGCGCAGCTCCAGCGCCCCCTGCGGGCTAAGCCCCAGTTCAACCCGCTCGATCCCAACCGGCCGGCCCGAGCGCGCTTGGCTCAGTTCGGTTTTGATCTGGTCGCGCATGGCGTTGAGTTCGATCGGCCCCTGGCTCAACCGCCACCAAGCGACCCCGAGGCCGATCGCGAGCGCCGCGACCAGTCCAAACACAATCTCGACTGCAATCAGCGTCGAGCGACGGATCATCCGGCGTGCTCCAACGCCCCACGCAAGCATCTAGCGCGGTTTAGGTTTTTGACGCAAAGCAAAGCCCCAGCCCGATCGCAGTCAGCGACGGGCGGAACGGCCAACCCATAATCCTGGGGGCCGCGAGCCGGGAGGCTCCCGATGGCTAAGACAGCGCTCAAACCTGGCGACCCCGCACCCCCCTTTGATCTGCCAACGGCCGGGGGCGGGCGCGTCAGCTTGGGCAGCCTCAAGGGCAAGCGTATCGTCCTCTACTTCTATCCAAAGGACGACACACCCGGTTGTACCTTGGAAGCCCTAAACTTCACTGAAAAGGCGAAGGCTTTCGCGGCCAAGAAGACCGTCGTCGTCGGCGTCTCGCGCGACACCGTCGCCAAGCACGAGAAGTTCGCGGCAAAACATGGTCTATCTGTGATCCTAGCGGCCGATGACGAGGGCCTATGCACTGAGGCCTATGGCGTCTGGGGCGAGAAGACCCTCTACGGACGCAAATTCATGGGGATAGAAAGAGCCACTTTCCTCCTCGATGCGAAGGGCAAGATCGCTCACGTCTGGCGAAAGGTGCGCGTGCCAGGACATGTGGAAGACGTATTGAAAGTGGTTAACGCGCTAGACGCGAAATAGCGCCGTCTTTTACTGTGATTACACAGTTTTGGCGTGCTTCTGGCAGATGAGCGTTAAACAAGCTGAAATTCCTGTAAACGACAGCCGTGCTGTGTTGCATTTCGGGAGGGTTTCAGGTGTAGATGATCTCTGGCGGGGCAAACGACAGTTTGCATTTAGGTAAATGGGCGGTGGCGGACCATGAGCCAGTTCGGACATCGGGCACGATCACTCTTTGATCGGTTGTTCCCGGAACGGCAGATTTATCATCGTAGCGGCGGCACGGTCCGTTACGTTTCTCTCTCACCTGGCAAACAGGCCCTGCTGGCGATGACCGCCGTCGGCCTCGCCGGCTGGTGCGTCTACGCGACCACCAACACCCTGCTTGAAGGCCCGCAAGCGACGGCGTCGAACGCCGAAGTCGAACGCGAACGCGCCAAGTACGATCGCTGGCTCAACGAAAGCCGCGCGCAAGCCGCCGCTTCGCAGGCCCTCCTCGAAGAACGTACGCGCCAGTTCGATCGCACCACCGCCGATCTCGAAGGCCGCCACGAAGTTCTTCGCTCGCTACTCGAATATGCCGGCGGCTCGACGCTGCAACTCGCCGCCAACCGCCCAATCGAGCGCGACGGCGCCCGCATCATCATGGCTGCGTCGATTGACGAAGCTGAGCCGCGCCAATCGCGCGCTGTCGTCTCCGAGCCGTATCAGGTCACGACGGTCGGCTTCCGCGCCCGCCCAGATCACCTCGAAGCCGAGCAGGAAGAGTTCCTCTCGGAAATCGAAGACAGCGTCGTTGAATCCAGCGAGCAGACCCGCGGCGTGCTACGCCTCACCGGCGTCTCGACCGCCGCCCTCACCGGCCCGGAAGCTGACGCCACTGGCGGTCCGCTCGTGCCGCAAGACTTCGTCGCCTACCTGCGCGACAGCGGCTTGAACCCGGCATTCGCCGAGCGTGTTGCGCAAGTCGCCGCCCGCGTCAGTGAATCGCGCCGCCTCGAAGGCATCGCTCAATCGACGCCGCTGGCTGCCCCTGTCGCCGTCGATTACCGTGAAACTTCAGGCTACGGCCAGCGCATCGATCCGTTCACGGGCCGGGCCGCATTCCACTCCGGCCTCGACATGGCCGCCTTCGAGCGCGCGCCAGTTGTCGCAACCTCGCCGGGCACTGTGGTTTATGCTGGCACTCGCTCAGGATATGGCTACACGGTCGAAATCGACCACGGTCACGGCTTCAAGACCCGTTACGCTCACTTGCGCGACATCCAAGTTCAACGCGGCGACACCGTCGCGATTGGTCAGCGCGTAGGCTCAATGGGTTCGACAGGCCGCAGCACCGCCACACACTTGCACTATGAGGTGTGGTTCCGCGGCCGGGCGGTTGATCCGGTCAACTTCTTGAGGGCAGGACGGCATGTTCACGAACAAGGGTAATTCTCGTACGGATTCGAACTTGCCAGCTTTGCCAGAACCTACTCAACAACGTCGCCAACCCGTCGGCCGCGCCGGCATCGCTTCCATCATCGCCAACGGTGTGAAAATCACCGGCACGATCGATGCGAACGGCGCTGAGCTTCAGGTCGATGGCGAGATCGAAGGCAACGTGGTCGGCGGTTCGCTGACCGTCGGCGACACCGGCATGGTGCGCGGCGACGTCGTTTCCGAAAGCGTGACCGTTCACGGCCGCGTCGAAGGTTCGGTGCGTGCGCGCAAGGTCATGCTGGCGCGCAACGCCCACGTCCTCGGCGACATCGTCCACCAATCGCTTTCGGTTGAGATGGGCGCCGTGTTCGAAGGCCAATGCCGCTATCTGCAAGACCCGCTCTCGCAATCCGGCCCGGGCCAGCCCAGCCAGCCGCAAGTCGTTCAATCGCATGATCGCTCGAACGCGTTCGGCGGCGGCAATTCGGTGTTCGGCGAATCCTCGAACGACGACCGTATG
The DNA here is from genome assembly GCA_020848895.1 of Hyphomonadaceae bacterium. Lineage (GTDB taxonomy): Bacteria > Pseudomonadota > Alphaproteobacteria > Caulobacterales > Aquidulcibacteraceae > Vitreimonas. The sequence continues at coordinate 5,180 of JADLHI010000451.1, read as the reverse complement.
GTCTCGGGCGTGATCGTCACCGGCTCGAACTAAGTTTCGCATTCAGCGGACAACGAAAGGCCCAGCGAAAGCTGGGCCTTTTTGTTTGCGCGCGTTAGCGCACGTCCTGGCGCGTGTACGTGATCCGCCCCCATGGCCGCCAGGCGCCGTCGCGCTCGACCTCGGTTGTCGCCACAAAGCGATCGGCGCCTTCCAACGTCCAGCGCGAGCGCATCCGCTGCGTTTCGCCATCGGCGCCGACATAGGTATGCGCTTCGAACACCAGCGCGCCCTCCTCCGCATGACCTAGGCCCGAACTCATGCCGCCGTCGGAGGCATAGTAGGTGAACGCCAGCGCGTTGCGCTGCACATCGAGAAAATAGATCGTCTCGCCGCGATAATCGGTCGGCTTCACCTCGTGCGTGTCGCGCACGTAGCGCCCGCCGAGCATTGGCTCGAAACACCTTTCGTCATGGATGGCGTCGTTGCCTTCGAACGCGCCGCGCCAGCAGCCAAGCAAGGGCGCAAACGGCGCCATCGCATCGTCCGCGCGCGCGCTCGTTGCGCATGCGCTGAGCAGCACCGCGAAGACCAGCGCGCGCATCAATGCCACGCGCCCAGGATAAGCCCGATCAGCGTGAACTGCACCGTGTGATAGCCGCCATTGATCAGCCAAAGCGCCAGCGGCCGCATCTCGAACAGATATGAAATCCCATACGATGCAGCGACCCAGCACAAACCGGCGCATAAGCCATAGAGCGCGCCCGTCGTCGCATTCACATCCGGCCCCAGGAACATCGCGAACGTCGCCGACGCGATCAACGACAGCACGAATGTGCCGCCGAACATCAACGGCTTGTTGCCAGCCATCGCTTGTTCGCGCGTCAGCCCCGCCGCCTTCAGCCACGCGGCGCCGAACAACGCGCCATACCAAACGCCGCCCAAGACAAGCCCGCTCGCCGCCGCCGCGATCACCGCCAGCCAATTGATATCCATGTCGCCCTCCTCCTCGTCTCGCCGAAGCCTTGGCGAAGGCGGCCCTCGCGCGCCCTTAGGCCGGCGCCTTCGCCGCTTTCTCCAGCAGTTCGAAATGCGCGCGCAGCTGCTCCACCGCGCGATCGAAATACGCGACGTCGAGGTGCGTGCGCGCTTGCATCACGCCGCCCTCCATCGCCGTCAGCACAAATTGCGCGAGCGCTTGTTTGTCCGTGCCGCGCGGCAGTCTCCTGCCCGCCGCATCGAGGCAGCGCACGATCGCGGCGGTCCAGTTCCGGAAATTCTCCGCCAACAACTCGCGCACGCGCGGATCCGGCTCATGCAGCTCAAGTGCGAGCGACCCGATCGGACACCCATACGTGCAATCGGTTTCGACGATCATCGTCCGATAGCGATTGAGCAGCGCGAAGATTTTCTCGATCGGATCGTCGACCGCGCCCCAGGCAGGCTCAAGCAGCATTGCTTCGATGCCATCGCGATACGCTTCAAGCACGCCGATCAGCACGTCCTGCTTCGACGGAAACACGTGATAAAGGCTGCCGGAATTGAGCTGTGTGCGGCTCAGCAGGTCCGCGATCGAGGTCGAATTGTAACCCTTCAGCCAAAACAGCTCCATCGCCGCCTGGATGATCTTCTCACGCGCGCTCATCGCTCTTGTTTGAACGATCAATCAACTCGCGTCAACCGCGTCCTGGAGCCAAGCTTCGTTATAGCCGCCTTCGCCAAGTTTGGCGCCGTCGCGCGTGACCGGAACCGGCTCCAAGACACGCGCGCCATGCTCATCCACCAGGATGGCCTTGCTCATCCGGCGGTGTCCTTCGGCACGATCTCGGCGTACTCGGCTTCAGTCAGCGAAAGCGATCCGATGGGCAGGCCGCCGCCTGGGTCTACCAGCACGCTGAGGTAGCGCTTGAACAGGCCGCCTTCGCGATAGAACGCCGCCGCGCGCGCGCCTTTGTCGGTTTCGGCGCGATAGATGCACGCGCGCACGTTCGGCCCTTCAGCCCACACCGAACGCATCGGCGCAAAGCCCATCGGGCGAAAGTTCGAGATGCTGAGGCCGGCCATGTCGCAGAGCGCCTTCACGGCGCGAAACTCAGGCGATGCGCGCAACGTCTCGGCGCGCACCCGATCGGCTTCCATCTTGCGGCGCGGCAGCAGCTTGTTGGCCTGCGCCACGCGCTGCAAATGACCGGTCATCTCGGCGTCCGGCGCAATCTTCACTTTGCGCAGGCTCTTCAGCCATGTCTTGTGCCGCGTCGTCAGCGGCTCTTTTGCTTCGATCTCGGCGAAGCGCTTGTCCAAATCCTTGAGCGCTGCCTTGACCGAGCGATAATTGTGCTCGGCGGCCAGCTTGCGCGCGACCGCGGGCTTCAACCGCTTCAAGCGCAGTTGCAGATTAAACAGCTCCAAATGCGGATCGGCGAGCATGCTCTTTAGCGCGGACTGCGCACAGCGCAGCGCGACCTCATCGGCGCCGCGATTGGTGAAGTATTGCGCGTGTCCGCCGCTGTTCACCTGCATAAGATAATCGCGCGCGTAATAGCTCCAGAGCGCTTCTTGCGCGAACTCGCCGGGCAAGAACAAAGCCTGGTTGGTCAGCGCATCGACCCAGGCGTCGGCGGCCAGCACCAGTTGCGCCGGATCGCTGTGGTCGGCGGCGCTTTGCGGCAGCACCATCTCGTCGCAGATCAAACCTTGGAATGTCGTCATCGGAGATGCGCCCGAACATTGCGCGCGCTGGTACTGCACGATCCAGGGGACCGGCGGTTCAATCGCCTCAACCGGCGGCGGTTCGGTCGCTTCCAAACTCATGGGCCCCCGCCCAACCTAGTCGATGTCTTCCACCTGCTTATCGGCCGCCCCGCTCACGCGCGCCGCTAGCGAGGCCGCCATGAACTGATCGAGGTCGCCGTTGAGCACCCCTTGGGTATCAGAGGTTTCAACACCTGTCCTGAGGTCTTTGACCATCTGATACGGCTGCAAGACGTAAGACCTGATCTGCCTACCCCAGCCGATCTCGGTTTTCGTGTCTTCCAGCTGCTGGGCCGCCGCCTCGCGCTTTTGCAATTCGGCCTCGTAGATGCGGGCGCGCAACATGTCCCACGCCGCCGCGCGGTTCTTGTGCTGCGACCGCTCGGCCTGACAGGCGACAACGATGCCCGTCGGCATGTGCGTAAGCCGCACCGCGGAATCGGTCTTGTTGACGTGTTGGCCGCCGGCGCCGGATGCACGATAGGTGTCGGTGCGCACGTCTTTGTCGAGGATTTCGACTTCGATGGAATCGTCGATCTTGGGATAGACCCACACGCTCGCGAACGATGTGTGCCGGCGCGCGTTTGAGTCATACGGGCTGATGCGCACCAGGCGATGTACGCCCGCTTCGGTCTTCAGCCAGCCGTAAGCGTTCTCGCCCTGCACCAGCAGCGTCGCCGACTTAATGCCGGCCGTATCGCCGCCTTGCTCTTCGAGAAACTCGGTCTTGAACCCGCGCGCGTTCGCCCAGCGCGAATACATGCGCAGCAGCATCTCGGTCCAATCCTGGCTCTCGGTGCCCCCGGCGCCCGAGTTGAACTCGATATACGCATCGTTGCTGTCGGCTTCGCCCGAAAGCAGCGCTTCGAGTTCAGCTTTCGCGGCGCGCCCCTGCGCTGCTTCCAAGCTCGCTTGCGCTTCGGCGATCAGGCCTTCATCGCCTTCCGATTCCGCCATCTCCGCAAGCTCCACGCTGTCGCGCAGATCGCGTTCGAGCGACACGATGGCGTTCATCCCGTTCTCGAGCTTCGTGCGCTCGCGCATCAGCTTTTGGGCTTTCTCCGGATCGTTCCAGAAATCCGGCCGCTCGGAGAGCGCGGTCAGTTCGTCAAATCGGACCTGGGCGCGATCCCAGTCAAAGACGCCTCCGGAGCAAAGCCACGGCGGATTCGATCTGTTCGGCCAACGTGGCGATTTCGGCGCGCATTTTTCTCTCGGGCAATAGGCAATGGGCAATTGGCAATTGGCAATAGTGAGTAGGGATCGAAGGGCCGAAACTCAACCCTTCCTATTGGCCACTGCCCATTGCCTATTGCCTCAGTACAGCCCGCCCAAATCCTCATCCTGCTGGTTCTGCTGCTGGGGATGCTCGTTCGGCGTATCGGTGCCGCCGAGGCCCTGCAGGACGCGCGGATCGATGGGATCGGTGCCGCCGAAAATGAACGGCGACGAGGTCACATCGCGCGTCGGCTCCGTGCCCGGTCGGAACGCTTCCAGGATCGTTTGCGTCGTCGAGGCGTTCGGCAATCCGCCGGTCAGATAATCGACGCGCACCAGCCGCGCGCCAGCCGGAATGCGGAACGGCGTCGGCGAAGTGTTGCGCAGCGCTTCGCGCATGAAGTCGCGGAAGATCGGCGCCGAGATGCGGCCGCCGGTTTCGCCTTCACCCATGTCGCGCGGCGTATCGAAGCCCGCCCACACGCCGACCACGAGGTCCGGCGAAAAGCCGATGAACCAGGCGTCCTTGTAGTCGTTGGTGGTGCCGGTCTTGCCGCCCAGCGGGAAGCCCAGCGAGTTCACCGTCTGCGCCGTACCGCGTTGCACGACGCCTTCCGCCATCGAGACGATCTGATAGGCCGTGACCGGATCGAGCACCTGCGCACGCGCATCGTCCAGGTTCGGCGCCCGCTGGCCGGACCATTGCGCGTTACATTGCGCGCAGGCGCGCTGATCGCGGCGGAACACCGAAGCGCCGGTGCGATCCTGGATGCGGTCGATAAAGATCGGCGAAATCTGGCGCCCGCCATTGACGAACATGCCGTAGGCCGTCGTCATCCGCAGCAGCGTCGTCTCACCAGCGCCCAGCGCCAGCGCGAACACGGCTTGCGTGCGGTCGCCATAGACACCCAGACGCCGGCCGTAATCCAAGATGCGCTCTGGACCCATTTCATAGGCCACGCGCGCCGTCATCGCGTTGCGCGACAATTCCAAACCACGGCGCAATGTCGTCGGGCCGTAGAATTCACGCGTGTAGTTTTCCGGCGACCAGTTCGAACCATCGCCCGCTTCGATCGCCAGCGGCGCATCGTCAACCAGCGTCGCCGGCGTCAGACCGTAATCGAGCGCCGCCGCATAGACGATCGGCTTGAACGAAGATCCCGGCTGCCGTTGCGCTTGCGTCGCGCGGTTGAGGCCGCTCGATTCATTGAACGAATAGCCGCCGACCATCG
>JADLHI010000450.1 GCA_020848895.1 Hyphomonadaceae bacterium | reverse complement strand
GCTTCGCACCGCCACACCAGCCGCTGCCTTGGCGTGCCTTGCGCGAATGGCGTCAGTGCTTCGTTGCGGCGCGCGACCGCGGCGGGATCGCCGTCGCAACCGCGGCCAACGCCGCTTTCAGCCACGGCTTGGTTGGCGGCGGCGAAATCCTCTTCGTTCAGCGGATAACGTTCGCGCCGGAATTCGCCCGTCGACGGATCGATGGTCAGCACATCCATCACACGCGCTTCGCCCAGTACGATGACGCGCCGGAAGCGCGGCGTGTCGTCGCCGAGCGGCGCATACAAAGTGCGCTCGTTCACGCACAGGCGCCCGGATGCGGTGAAGCTCATATCGGCCACGCCTTGCGCGCCGACGCTGGCTTCGCGATCCAAAGTGCATGCGATTGAGCCGCTGAAATCCGGCGCGTCCGGAATTTCCGCGACCTGGCTGCCCTGCGCGCGCAGCAGCGCGACGCCGGCGGCGACAATGAGGATTGCCGCGATAGCCGCGCCGGCGACGATCGTCATCACGCCGAGACGCCGCCGCGGTTGTTCGAACGGCTCAGGATCGTGCGGCGTCTGTACGCGCACGTGACCGTTTGGATTGGCTTCCGCATGCGCGTGACGCCGGCGGCTCAACACCACCGCGCCTAACACGCACACCGCCACGAACAGCGCCAGCGTGCCGCCAATCAGGACCACGACCGCGATCCGCGTCAGCCGGTCTGCTGTCTCCAGCTTCGAAGCGAGTTCTTCGTTCTGCGTCTGCAGCGCCGAGATGGTTTGCGCGCGCTCAGTCTCGATGCGCTCCGCGAACGAGAGGCAGCGTTCGTCACTCAGTGTCGGCGAAACGCCGGCTTCATCCAGAAACTCCAGCAATTGCGCCGCGCGCGTTGAAACCCCGCGCGTCTCGCGCGTGTCGGCCCCGGAGACGTGCCAGGAATTCACGCCGATCACGCGTCCGCATTCATCCAGCAGCGGCCCTCCCGACGAGCCGGACGAAATCACCGCCTGGTGGTTGATCGAAGGGATCGGCTCGCCGGTCGGCGCGGTGTCGCGCAGCGACGAAATCTGCCCGGAGGTGCGCGACGCAGGGGCAGGGCGCAGCAGATCCGCGCCCGTCGCACCCTGATAATCGACGTCCGGGTAACCCAGAGCGACGACGCCATCGCCAGCGTGGGGTTCCACGGTCGAGATCGTCAGCGCCGGCAGATCGGGTCCGCCGGTGAATTCCAGAAGCGCCAGTTCCGAATTGGGGGAGTAGCGGATGATCCGCGCCGGAATCAGGCCTTCGCCCTCTGGCGGGACAACCGCCAGTTCGAATTCGGCACGCTGGCGGGCCGGCGCAACCACGTGGGCGTTGGTCACCACCAGGTGCGGCGCCACCACAAAACCCGAGCCGGAGCCGTAGAGCATCCGCCCCTCGGCGTTTTCCACAATCACGACGACGCGCACGATTCCGCGCTCGGACTCGTCGACGCTGTTCTGCGCCGCCGCCGGAGCCGCCAGCGCCAGCAACAGCGCTGCCGCCAAGAACCTTAACGCCTTGCCGACCAAGCTTTCCCCGCCCAGTTTCGTGGACTTCCACCTGCAATAATCGGGCGCCGCAACCTTGCCCGCAAGCGCGCGCCCCAGTCGGCGGCGTTATGTGTCTTTCAGAACAATCGCGGCGGAAATGGGAACTTTTGGGGCGCCATTCCCCTCTGCATGCACGCGAGGGCGCGGGTTACTCACAGCCTGCCGCCGGCTACCTCATATCTTGTTCTGAATATGCAATGGACGCCATCCGCGGTCACTGCGCCGCGATGCGGTCCGCCCCTTGCATCCCGCGTTGCAATCACGGCAAGTCCATCTCGTCGGCGAACGGGGGCGGTCGGTCGGCATGAGCGCGATCCTTTGCGACAAAGGTCTCCGCGCACGCGCCCCCAACGCCCTTATCTCGCCTTCGGGCGGGCGCCTTCTCAAGATTGTTAAGACTGCCGCGTTAAGCCCGAGAAAGGGTCTGATTCGGCCGGTTAAGCGGCGAGGGTTGTCACAGAATGCTCGGCAATATGTTCGGTCTGGTAGCTCCTGATCTTGCGATCGACCTGGGGACCGCGAATACGCTGATCCACGTGAAGGGCCGCGGCATTGTTCTCGATGAACCGTCGGTGGTCGCTTACGTGAATGAAGGCGGCCGCAAGGTCGTCTACGCTGTCGGCACCGAAGCCAAGACGATGCTTGGCAAGACCCACCGCAACATGGAAGTCATCCGTCCGCTGCGCGACGGCGTTATCGCCGATTTCGACGTTGCCGAAGAGATGATCAAGCAATTCATCCGCAAGGTGCTGCCGCGCCCGGCTTTGATCTCGCCGCAAATCGTCATCTGTGTGCCGACGGGCGCAACGCCGGTTGAGCGGCGCACCATTCTGGAAAGCGCGCAAGCTTCGGGCGCGCGCCGTGTGAAGCTGATCGAAGAGCCGGTGGCCGCCGCGCTGGGCGCCGGTCTGCAGATCGATGATCCGTCAGGCTGCATGGTCGTCGACATTGGCGGCGGCACCACCGAAATCGCGGTGCTCTCGCTTGGCGGTCTGGTCTGGTCGCGTTCGCTCCGCGAGGCGGGTGACAAGATGGATGAAGCCATCATCCAGTACCTGCGCCGCCAGGAAAACCTGATGATCGGCGATTCAACCGCCGAGCGCATCAAGAAGGAAATCGGCACCGCCAAGGCCCCCGACCACGGGCAGGGCATGTCGATGCCGATCAAGGGTCGCGACAATCTCTCGGGCGTACCGAAGGAAATCACCGTCACCGAAGCGATGGTCGCCGACGCGCTCGCCGAGCCGGTCACCCGCATCGTCGACGCCGTGCGCCAGGCGTTCGAACAAATGCCGCCGGAACTGGCTGCGGATATTTACGACCACGGCCTGATGATGACGGGCGGCGGCGCGTTGCTCCGTAATCTCGACACCGTTTTGCAGGAACGTATCTCCATCCGCGTTTCGGTGGCGGACGATCCTCTGCGCTGCGTTGTGAAAGGCTGCGGCATCGCGCTCGACACCATCAACTCGCAGGAAGCCCGCCGTCTACTGACGGAAGAGGTCTGATCGGACGCGATAAAGAGGCGGCATAAGTGGCCAGACGCAGAAGCAGCACGCGTCGCGCAGGCGCCGGCAGGCGGATCCCCGCAGGCGTTGCGCTTGCCGTGGTGCTTGTGATCGTCGCGGTGGTGCTGATCGGCACCCGAGCCGGGCGCACGCCTGCAACTGAAGCTGTGATGCAAACCGGCGACGAGGGCGCAGCCACCGCCGGCCGCGTCGCAACCGGCCCGGCGCGTGCGGGCGAAAGCTTCTTCGATCGCTTGTTCGGCGGCTGGAATTCGGCTGAGCGTATCGAGCAGCTCGAAGCCGAGAACCGCGAGCTGCAAGCCTGGCGCGATCTCGCCCAGCGCCTGGCCGAGCGCAACCGCCGCTACGAAGCGTTGTTGCGCATGCCGCCCGATACGTTCGGCGAGGGCGCGGACATCGAAAACTCGATCGCCGCCCAGCTCGTGCTCGATAGCGGCGGCCCGTTCATGCGCACGTTGGTCGCCAACGCGGGCGCGCTGCACGGCGTCAAAGTCGGCTACATCGCCGTCAACGAAAACGGCCTTGTCGGGCGTGTCGTTTCCGTCGGTCAGCATTCCTCCCGGGTGCTGATGCTTGACGACTACAACTCCCGCATCCCGGTGATGGGCGAAAGTTCGCGCGTCCGCGCCGTTCTGGCAGGGCAGGCGACGCGCCGTCCGGAACTGTCGCTCTATCCATATCAGCTGCAGGCGCCGCGGATGGATTTCGTCGTCGGCGCGCAAAGCCTGCGCGAAGGCGAGCGCGTGATCACGTCAGGCGACGGCGGCCTCTATCCGCGCGGGATTTCCGTTGGCGTCGCGCGCCGCGAAGGCGATGGCTCGTGGCGCGTGTCGCTCGCCGCCTCGCAGCAGCCGATCGATTTCGTCCGCATCATTCCGTTCGTTCCGATCGATGCACCGGAAGAGACGGCCGATCCCAACGCAACGCCGCCGCTCGGCTCATCATCGTCAGTCGCTGTGATTGGTCGCGAGACGATGCAAGCGCCGCCGACGGCGCCGAGCGCTACGCCCGCGCCGCCGCGTCCGCGTCAGACCGCGCAAAACCAGCCGCCGGCGCAAACGCCGCCGCAACCTCAACCGCAACAGGAAACGCCGCCGCCGGCTGAGCCGCCGGCGACGCCGCCGCAATGAGCGCGTTTCAAGTACGCGCGCCGAGCCGAAGTGCGCTGCGCGCCTGGGGGCTCGCGCTTGCAGTGCTGAGCGTGGTCCTGCCGGCGCTGCCGCTCGGCCCGCTGTTCGCACAACCGCCAATGCCGCTAGCCGTTCTCTGGGCCGCTTACGGCTGGGCCGCGGAAGACGAAAGCGGCTGGCGTGCGCCGGTGACGCTCGCGTTGCTCGGCTTGCTGCACGATCAGCTCGCCGGCGGCCCGTACGGGCTTTTCGCCGGTATCTATCTTTCCGCGTATCTCGCCGGCCGCATTCTCGCGGTGCTCATGTCGGCGCCGAACCTGGTCTCGTTGTGGGGCGGCTTCATCGGCACCGCGCTCTTCACCATCGCCGTCGCTTATCTGCTCGCGCGCCTCGGCCTTGGCCCCAACATCTCGGTCATGCCTTACGCTGAAGCCGCGATCATCACGGCGATCTTCTTTCCGGTTGTACGCCCGCTTTACATGAGCAGTTCGCCGAGTCTGCGCCCCGGAGCGCGCCGATGAAAAAGCCGGTCACCCTCAACAAGGGCAAGCGCGTCGGCTCGACGTTGCCGAAGCGCGACGCGACAGTGATCTTCAACCGCCGCGCGGCGCTGATGTCGTTCGTCGGCGCCGGCGTGCTCGGCGCGATCCTGTTTCGCATGGGGCAACTTCAGGCCACCAACCTCATCAGCCGCGAATACACCAACGCCGCTGACGAGAACCGCTTCGACACCCGCATCATCGCGCCTCCGCGCGGCATCATCTACGATCGCTTCGGCGTCGTGCTGGCGCAGACCTCGAAGGACTACCAGGTCGCCGTCGTTCAGAACGATGCCGACAATCTCGAAGAAGTCGTAGGCCGCGTCGCCCAGATCCTAGGTCTCGATTCTGAGTGGGCGCGCCGTGCGATCATCAAGGTTCGCGGCGGTTCGCGTTACGAACCGCAGCCCTTGAAAGAGGGGCTGACCTGGGAGCAGTTCAACGCCATCAACGTGCGGCTGCCGGAATTGCGCGGCATCGTCGCGCAATCGGCCGACGTCCGCGCTTATCCCTACGACGTCGTTTACGGCCACCCGATCGGCTACGTGCAAAAGCCCACGCAACGCGACATCGACCGGGCGCTGGAGGATGGCGCCGAAGGCGAGAGCCGCGCCGTTTATCTGCGCAACCCGCACGTGCGCGTCGGCAAGGCTGGCCTTGAAGCGTCGATGGAGACCGAACTTCACGGCATCGCCGGCTATCGCAAAGTTATCGTCAATGCGCGCGGCGTCGAGCAGGGCGAGGACGAAAGCGAGCGCCACGATCCGATCCGCGGCTCAGGCTTGGTGCTGACGCTCGACCACGATCTGCAACGCATCGCGATGCAGAATTTCGGCGAGCAAGCCGGATCCGCTGTGGTGATAGACATCCACACCGGCGATCTTCTGGTGATGGCCTCGGCGCCCGGCTTCGATCCCAACCTCTTCGTCAACGGCATCAGCCAAGCCAATTTCGCCGCCTATAACGAAGACGAGAAGAAGCCGCTCTATC
>JADLHI010000449.1 GCA_020848895.1 Hyphomonadaceae bacterium | reverse complement strand
CGCCGAGCGGCGACGGCGGTCATAAACCGCGCGCCGGACAGGTGGCCGAGTGGCTGAAGGCGCACGCTTGGAAAGCGTGTTTAGGTGCAAGCCTAACGAGGGTTCGAATCCCTCTCTGTCCGCCAGAGCCCTTCGAAGCGATTTCGTCTGAGACGCTCTTTTCCTTGATTTTACTAGCTTTGTAAGCTCACACTGTCTCAGACGGTGTCGCTCCAATTCGGGGTAGTTGGGGTATTTTTAGACCGAGATACCCCTAGGCCCGACCAAAATACCCCCATGGCTCTTTCTGACGCTCAAAGCCGCGCCGCAAAGCCTAAGTCGAAGCCCTACAAGCTCTTCGATACGGGAGGTCTCTACCTCTTGGTGACGCCGGCGGGCGGCAAGCTTTGGCGGTTGAAGTATCGCTTCGATGGCAAAGAGAAACTGCTTGCGATTGGCGCCTTTCCCGAGGTCGGCATTTCGGATGCGCGAAAGAAGCGCAACACCGCGCGCGAAAAACTGGACGACGGCATAGATCCCGCTGCCGAACGCAAAGAGAAGAAGCGTGCTTCAGCCGTTCCCTCGTCTCTGAGTTTCAAGGCCGTCGCTTTGGAATGGCACGAGAACAGGAAGCACGAGTGGACCGCCGCATACGCGGAGCAAATCCTGTCCCGGCTCGACGCCGACATTTTTCCAAAGGTCGGCGCCCTTCCAATCCGTGCGATCACGCCGAAGCAAGTGCTCGATGTCCTGAAAGAGGTCGAAGCGCGCGGCGTCTTGGAGACCAACCGGCGGCTGAAGCAATATTGTTCGGCGATCTTCCGCTTCGGCATCGCCTCGACCTATTGCGAACACGATCCCGTCGCCTCGCTGCGTGGCGCGCTGAAGGCGCCGCCGAGACCTAAGCATCACAAGGCGCTCAAGCGGTCACAAGTGGGCGACTTCCTGCTCCGGCTCGACGGTTACGATGGGGACAAAGAGACGGCGCACGCGTTGTCGCTCGCCCTGCTGACCGTCGTCCGCACCAAGGAGCTCCGGTCGGCGGAATGGACCGAGTTCGAGAACACGGAGAACGCCAAGCAAGCGCTCTGGCGCGTTCCCGCGGACCGGATGAAGATGCGGGAAGAGCATCTGGTGCCGCTTTCTCGCCAAGCCGTCGCGGTCCTCAATGAGCTGAAAAAGATCACGGGCCACTCGCGCTTCTTGTTCCCCAGCGGATCGAGAGAGGGGGTGATGTCCAACAACACCATGCTCTTCGCACTCTATCGGCTGGGTTTCCATGGCCGCACGACGACACACGGATTTCGCCGCCTGTTCTCCACCGAAGCGAATGAACACGGCTTCGACGAGGATTGGGTTGAGCGGCAGCTTGCACATGACGAACGCGATCGGGTGCGCGGCGCCTATAACGCCGCTCAATACCTGCCGCAAAGGCGCAAATTGCTGCAATGGTGGGCGAACGAACTCGACGCGCTTCGCGAAGGCGAACTAAAGCGGCTGGAAAAGCAATCAAGATCTTCGGGGTGAGGCAACGACACTGCACTCGCGCGATGTGCGGGCGACGCCTTATTCATTTTCGCCCTGACGAAAGGCGGTCGCCAGGCGTTTCGCGTGCGCGGCAATGGTGTGATCGTTGCTCGTGGTGAGGGCTTCGACGCGTGCTCGCGCGGCGTCATAGTCCAGGAACGGCTTCAGATGGCTCGCTTGCAGCGGATAATATATCTGATCGCCCGACGCGCCCCAGCTTCGGACGCGCTCCAGGAATTCAAGGAGGCCGGCGTCGGACTTGATACGGTCTGCGACCCAGGCATTTACAGCCGACTCGCCCTCTGTGCTGCTTTGGCGCCAGGCAAACAACAAGCTCAGAAAGCGCAACGTATTTTGCAGCGCGGCCGGGTCGGCAGCCGCAAAGCGCGCCTGCATTGCTTCGACCACGGCATCGAACTCCGAAGGCGTCAAGAGGCGTTCGTCCTCCGGCTTGGCGCGATCGCCGTAGCGGCCTTGGTCGAATATCTCGCCGCGGAAGATGTCGACAAGCCAACCGAGCGATGCGCCTGTTGCGAAAATCTCGGGTGTGACGGTCGATCTTTGCTCGGGCGTTAGACGTCTGAACGCGGTTTCAAGCACGCGTTCGGCGCTGTCCCAAATCCAGTATCTGCCGAGATCGCCGGGGCCTGACCGGCGCGCGGCAACATCCATAGCCGACACCAAGCACTTGAGGAGGCCGGGGAGCGCTTCTTGGGGCAAGCTGTTGACGCCATTGCCGTCCAATCTGCTGATCACGGCCTCGGCCATCACGCCGCCTTGCGGTCTTGGCGTGTCAGCGAGCTTTGTGAATGCGGCCACCGCTTCGTCCGGGTTTGCGGATGCATTCGCTATGAGAGACTCGAACTCGGCGTCGTCGAGCGCTCCGGCCGGCTTCGCCAAGGCAAAGTAGAGCCGGAAATGATGAGGACTGCAGAGTCGTTTGTCCGCGATGTGGGCCGCGATGTCTTTGCGGGAAATCTGCTGAAAGAGCGCCCAATTCGCGCCACTCGAACTTTGCGGCCGAGCCGCCCTCGAGATTCCTACGAGCACTTGACCGAGATCGTGCATCTGGTCGTCGACATCGCGTCCATCTTTGCCGAGCAGGGCGACAAGCTTATTCAGCATCAAAGCTGCTTCGCCGTCGCCGACCCGCGCCCCGCCATGAATCGCCGCAACGTTATTCACGTAGGTTTCGATCCAATCATAGAGTTCGGTGTCTCGCACGCGAATGAGCTGCAGCCACACCATGTCGGCCAGATCAATTTTCTCGATCATCGGCCCCGCATACAGGCGAAGCGCGTTGACCGCGCGCACAACATCTCGCGGCGTGGACAGGGATTTCCCGCCTTCGATATCAATGACGGTTGCAAACCGATGGTGGCGCAACCGCCCTTCGGCGTTCTCGGTTTCGCGCAGTGCCGTGGGAAACAGCGCCTCGACTTCACTACGAAACATGCGGCGCAAGTCGAAGTCTTCGGGCCGCGGCACCGAGAAGGCCACCTGCACAATCTTGTCGATGTAGGCGGCGCCATTCTCCAGCACCAGCGCCTTGGATAGGCTCTCGGCCAGCACGGGGCGCGAGTAGCAGAGCACGTAGACGATGTTGGGAAAGTCCGCGACGGCGCGCACGAGGCGGACGACCTCACTTGCTTCGGCCGGTTCAAGCCGATCGAGATCGTCGACGAACACTACGATCTTTCGCGAGAGCTTCCGTAGCTCGGCCTTCAGCGTTTCCTTCTCAGCTTCCAGCGATGGACCTTCGCCCCACGCCGTTGATGCATTGCCTGCCGCTTGCATGCCGCGCCCGGCCAGTCCGGCGTAGGGCACGCCCAACACTTCCGCCATCTCGGCGAGTTTTCCCACGCGCGACAGGCTGCCGGCGAACGCCGCAAGGTTTCGCCGCAGGCGCTTGCGTTGTGCGGAGCGGTCGAGGGCGCGCGCCTTGCCGCGAAGCGAATCCAGAAACCCCGCGGGCATTTCCGTTTCGTCGGGAACGAGATCGATTTTGAGCGCGGCTTGGCCGATCTCGCGAAACAGCTCCATCAGCAATCCGTCGCGTGAGCTGATGAGCCAGGGCGAGAACTTCACAGTTTGCGGCGGCGCGTCCGCTTTCAAGAGAGCAGAGATGATCAGGTTAACATAGCTGGACTTGCCCGCGCCCCAGGCACCTTCAAGTCCCAGGACAAATCCTTCAGGCGACGCGAACCGCAGAATCGCATCGGCCACATGCTCAGCCGACGCCGTAAACCCAAGGCGATCATCCTTGGCATTTTCGACCGGTCTGTCGCCGCCAAAGTGAGCGTTCATGCTGAAATCCAGACAAATACGGCCCCGAGTTTACCTGAGTCGCGGGCCCAGAAGTTTCCCGTCTAGAAACCTCAATTGGATTAGGCTCCAATCCATGACCCGACGGTGGAGCTATCCGCGCAACCGTGGTTGGCGCTCCTGGCGACAGCCGACATGGCGGCGCCTCTTGCGCCGGCGCTGGATTCGCGACCTCGCAATAGGACTGATTGTTATCGCCGTGATCGGTATTGCGCAGCTTGTCGGCTCGCCGCCGTCATTCGAGCTTGCGGCGCAAGAGCCAGTCGCGGCTGGTATCGATTTGCGAGTCATCGATGGCGACACTGTGGAAGTGCGCGGGGGCGGTGAACGCATTCGCCTAGAGAATATCGACACGCCGGAAACGGGGGATCGCGCGCGATGCGCTGCCGAGCGGGAGGCCGGGGTGCGCGCCACTGCCGAAGCGCGCAGGCTGGTCAATGGCGCGGGAAACATCGACATCCGCCGCACTGGTCGAACCGATCAGTATGGACGCACCATCGGATGGGTTTCGGTTGACGGGCGCGATCTTGGCAGGCTCCTTATAGAGGCTGGGCTCGCGCGGCCGTGGCGCGGACGCCGCGAACCATGGTGCGGGCCGTCGGGAGAGCTGTTGCGATGAGCAATGAGGATCGCGAGCCGCTTGACCTTGGCGTTGGCGGCCAAGTTCTGGGCGTTATTGTTCTCGTGATTGTGGCGCTCATCCTGTGGGCTTTTCTCGCCCCGGCGTGGCAGGCGATCTCACAGCAAGCACGACCCTAACCGCCGCGCGCTATCGTGCGCTGCAATCGGCGATTTCGATCCGTTCGCCGATCACGCCAACAATGCGCGCCCATGCGCAGACGCACCTTCATGGCGTTTCTGGGTCTTGCGTCTTTGCCTTTGTCGAGTTCGGGTAGGCGCGCGCCCGAGCCGACTTCACCGGCTTCGGCGAATTCCTCGCGCACGCATTCGCGTTCTTGGCATGCGGGCCAGCGTTCGCGCATCATGGCCAATCCTCATTTGAATAGTCGTAGCGCCAACGCGGCTTCAAGAGATGTCGTGCAATGAGACAAACGATGACGCCAAGCAACAAAGCTTCGAGCGGCTCTGCGCCGTAGAGCGCCGAAAGCCAGCCAGCGAGCGCGCCGGCGGCGACGACTTGCGCCCAGCGCGCCAATGCGATGGCGATCCAATATCCAGCTTCGAGGAGGATGATCGTGAACAGGGCGAAGAATGAAGCGATCAGCGCTTCCATGGGCCCGCTCCTGGTTTGTGGTGTGGATTCTGAAACTGAGCACCGCGCATCTGCGCGCCGTAGCGCTTGCGGCGCTCGTATTGAGAGAGCGCCTCTCCGTTAAGGCGCTTTACTTTCCAGATCGCTTTGATGTCGAGCAGCGTTTTGACCTTATGGCACGCGCCGCACATCAATTGATCGGGCTTGGCTCTGCGCCATGTGTTGGGCGTCGAGTGCTCGCCGATCAGGTCATCGCTCTCTTCGCAATCCTCGACGCAGCACAAGCCGTTCTGCTTTTTCAGCAGCGCCTCGTATTCGCGTGCGGTGAGATAGAGCCTGAGCATGGGAGCAACGCCTTCTCGTGCGGAGAATGGAGGGCGCTGATGCTCGACGTGACCGGTCTTCAAGACCGCCGGTCCCTGGTGAGAACAAAACAAGCTCAAATGGCTTGAGTGCGCAAGCGGTCTTTGCTTTATGCGCGCCGGGCAGTGGCTTTGGCCTATGTCGAGAAAGTGCCGGCGAAGTTCGGCCAATTGGGCCGCTTGAGCGGGCTCTATTTCGGCTGCACGGGATGCGCGCGCGGCAAACTCTTCACTGCAATTGAACTTGTCAGGCTCTATGGCACGCAAGGGCGTGTTGAAGATCTCGCCAAAAGATTGGCGTGCAAATTCTGCAAGCGGCGCCGTCGGCGCGCGCCGCGGGTTTATGTCGAAGTCTCCCGTCCGCTCTACACGAAAGAGGAAATAGCTCGTCTTGGCGCCACCGATCTCGATGCGCTGGTGTGGCGCTTGGAAAGGTGAAGCCGCGTGGGAAAATTTCGTGATGCTTGTCGTGGGCAAACCCGCGCTTTCGCGCGGGACGCGCTCTTGTGAACCGAGCCGCGCCGACACGATTGGAGCATGGCGCGTCTCGGCGCTTCGCGCTTCGATCGCTTTCGCGGGCGCTCGCTTTGTGCTGGGTCACGTCAGCGCCGGTCGAAGGAAGACGGGTTCTGCCGATTGGGTTGCGCCACTAGCATGAGTGCTGCCAGCAGAGCGAATGCAGCGCCGGCGAGGAATGTCGCGTCCGGTCCGGCAACTTCCCACAGCACGCCGGCGACTACGCTTGCGATCAGCATTGCGAGGCCCGTCGCGAGGTTGAAGAAGCCGAACGCTGAGCCGCGCAAATCATCAGGCGCATGATCGGCGACGAGCTTTGTGAGCAGGCCCTGCGTCAGCGCCATGTGGACGCCCCACAAGCAAATCCCCGCGAAGGCGCCCGCCAAACCCTCGCCCAGTGCGAGGACCAGATCGGCGCCAATGAGCGCTGCTAGGCCCCAGAACAAGAGCACGCGTGCTGAGGTGCGGTCGGAGAGCGCTCCAGCAGGAGCAGCGCCAAGAGAGTACACAACGTTCATCACCACGAGAACGAGCGGCGCCAGCGCCAGCGGCAGTCCCTCGGCGCTGGCCTTGAGCACAAGAAACGCTTCGCTGAAACGCGCCAGCGTAAACACGACCCCGAGCGCTGCTATGCTCCAAAAGCTTGGGCTGAGGCGTCTAAGATCGCGAAGCTGGATTGGCGGGCGCGTGCTGGTTTTTGCCGGGGCACGATCTTCGACCCCGATGATCACAAGGACGACCGCGATCAGGGCGGGGATCAGCGCGAGCCAAAACACCATGCGCATGTCGTTGGCCAGAAGGGCCATGAGCACGAGGGCGATCAGCGGCCCCAAGAAGGCGCCAATCGTGTCGAGCGCCTGCCTTAGTCCGTAAGCGCGGCCGCGAATTTGTGGCGGCGTCACATCGGCAACGAGCGCGTCGCGCGGCGCGCCGCGCAACCCTTTGCCGATGCGATCGGCAAAGCGTGCGCCAAAGACAAGGGCAGGCGCGCCGGCCAAGGCAAAAAACGGCTTCGAGACAGCGCCTAGACCATAGCCCAACAGAATGAGCGGTTTGCGGCGGCCAATCTTATCGGAGATGTAGCCGGAGAACACTTTGGATATCGCCGCGGTCGATTCCGCAACGCCATCGATGATGCCGACCAGTATGACGCTCGCGCCGAGCGTAGTGGTCAAAAACAGCGGCAGGAGCGCATGGATCATCTCCGAGGAGATGTCCATGAAGAGGCTCACAAACCCCAGCGCCCAGACCGTGCGAGGGATGGGGGGACGAGGCGGCGAAGCGATGCTGGCGTTCAAATCGCTATTCCATGCTTGACGTGAACGACGCAATGCGCCCCAAGCCGCTCATTCGGTGAAGGCTAAGCCCGCCACGCCATCACCTTGCCAGACGACACGAGCGCGGGATTTTATGCGCAACGTCGGTTCCACCAGGGTCACAGTCAGGGGCAATTCACGGCGCGTGAAATACTCCACGCGCGCGCCAGTGGCGCTGATATTCTTGAGCGCGACAGGCAGCTTTTCGCCGTCTGCCAGAATGAGCGCGCCTTGCCTGAATACGGCCTGGCGCATCGCGCGCTCAATTTGACGGGTTAAGGCATGCCTGGAAGGGGGCGGCGCAGTTGGACGCTCGACCGCGCGGCGCATGCGTTCGGACAATTGGTCTTTAGCCGAAGATGCCTTGGCCTTGCCGAACATTGTCTCGCCGAATCGTTTGTTGCGTGCTCAGAGTCTAATCTAGCACTTGCCGAAACGTGCAAGGGAGGAGCGCGCCGCAGCGTCTCTCGCGCAGGATGCACGTCGTGGCCCAAGCCACGCACCACGCATCATTGTCTTGGTGGGAAGGCGTCATTCCCGCGACGTCCTGGTGTGGCGTCTGTCGGCGATCCAAGCGTCAAGATCGGCTGGGTCGTATCGCACTGCCCGATCGGTCGACTTGATGAAGCGAGGACCCTTGCCGGCGCAGCGCATCTTATCGAGCGTTGATTTTGAGAGACCGAGGCGCTGGGCGGCTTGTCGGACATTGAGGAGGCCGTTGCCGATAACATTCTTGACCGTGGGCGCTGGGGTGCGCGAAGGCGCGATCGCCAAAGGAGAAGCGCGGCTTTGGGATGGGCGCGGCTTTTTGAACGGAGCGGCAGGTGTGGCGGCGCCGAATAGGTCGGTCTGGTCAAGCGTGTGCGCCTCATCACGATCACGCCGTTTGCTCATTGCCGATAGGGCCTCAAGACGATGTCCTGACTGACGAGTACGCGCACCGGCGCTCCTGCGCGGATGCGCAATGTCGGGCGGACATTGAGTTCGCGGTCGACAATGCGCGCCCCGACGCGCGCCGCTTCTTGCGCCGCGGCGTTACCCACGCTTTGGCTCAACCTGTCGCTGTCGTCGTCTTCAGCTGCGTTGGCCGCGACCGAGAGCGCGCCGGAGAGGAGCGAAGCCACTGCAATCCGTCCAAGATGTTGATCCACGGAATCACGAACCCCGGCAGCGCCGCTCGCATCGGTTCCGGGCATGCCGCGCAGCGCAATCGACCAGCCGTTGGGCATGACGAGGCGATTCCAAACGACAAGCAGGCGCTGGTCGCCGTGGCCAGTCGCCGCATCATAGGCGCCGATGAGACGCGCGCCTTGCGGAATGAGCAGGTGCTCGCCGCTCACGCTGTCATAGACGTTCTCGGTGACCTGGGCGATGACGCGGCCAGGCTGATCGGAATTGAGCGCGGTGACGAGCGCCGCTGAAATGGTCGAACCCGATTGAATGGTGAAGGCCGAACGCGGGGCGCGATACTCGGCGTTCAAGACGCCGTCGTCGCGGCCACGTTGGCTGGCTAGGAATGCGGCGCCCGGACCTGGCGCGCCGGCGTTCGCGTCCGGCGCGCCAGGCGGGTGGTTCTCTTCGCGGCCAAACATGATCGCCGATGTGCGCGCAGCGTCTTGCTCCAATTCGAGCGGGCTTGGTTCGGAGGGCGCGGCAGCGGCCGGCGCGAGCATCTCTGTTTCGCCGCCCGGCGGTTGGTGATCGCCCCAGAAAAAATCCTGACCGCTGTCTTCGATCGGCGGCCGTAGATCGTCGGCGGAATATTCGGCCTGCGCAATGCGGACGCTTTCGGGCGGCGAAGCCGGTTGTATTGGTGAAGCATCTTCGCGCATCGCGCGCGTGCGATCGCGATCGGAGAGGCCGTTGACCAGCGCAAAGGCCACGAGCGCGCCCAAGATGAGCGAGCCCGCCATCAAGGTCTTGCGCGAGAGCCGCTTCGGGCTGGGGGGCGCTGCCCTGATGGCCGTGGCGGGAGGAATATGCGGCTTGGGCAGCGGATCAGGCGCTGGCGCATCTGTCGGCGCGGCGTGCGGGTCAGGATCGATGTTCATCTTCTGCGCCTCACCGGCCGGGGACGCTCGCGGCTGATGCGCACGATAGTTTGGCGCGCACCGCCAAGGCGGAGTTCGGCGACCTCGAAGAGTCGATCGACGACGTAACGATTGCCGATCACACGATAATTCACCAACGCGACATCGCCGCCGTCCGCCAAGAAGAGCGGCGGCGCCTCGCTGGTTGCGAGGTCGAGCGGAAACTCGACATAGGTTCGCCGCCCGTCGTCGAACACACGAACCGGGCACCATCGCGGGGCGTTCCCGCGCACCGTCTCTATCCGATAGCGAAAGTTGAGTTGGTCGAGCGCGTCGATGCCGATGACGGATGCGCTCGAAGCCACGTTCTCGTCGCCGTAGCGCCACGCCGTTTGAGCCGAATAGGTGCGCCCCTCGATGGCGACCGCCTCAATGAGATAGGTGCGGCGATCGGTGACGAGCACGATATTGGTGCGGATGCCGGCGCGGGTCGGCTTCAACAGCAGCAACGCGCGAAGCTCGCCGGCATCACCGGCGACGGCTTCCTCGACCATCCAGCGCGTCGTGTCGCCGGCGGCGACCGTGACGATGGCTTCGCCTGGTTCGAGCAGGATGGTGGAAAGAAACCCAGGCGCCGCGTAAACCTCATAGAGCGCCCCAGGCGCGTACACGTAAATCTGAGCCGCATCGACAAACGCTTCAGGGTCTGGCGTACGCCGTGCTTCTGCGTTCGCTTCGGCTAAAGTTGCCAAGGGCGTGAGCGCGCGTCGGCGCGGTCGTGGCGTTGGCGCCGGCGCCGTTGTCGATGGCGCTGTTACGCTCGGATCGGACATCGCTTCAGGGATGACGCGGGGCGCTGGAGCATCCGCTACGACCTGTGCGGCGCCTTGCGAAGGCGTGTTTGTATGGTCGGCGGCGGGTCGTGTGGCGCAAGCGGCGAGTGCGGCGATGAATGCAAAGGCTGTCGCGGTGGGGGCGCATTTCATGGCTGGGCTCCACGCATGGGCGGCGCTTCGGGCGAGAATGAAAATTCGGTGATGAAGAGGCCGAGCGGATTGCGGGTGAGTGCGTCGGCGTTGCGCGGGCGCTCGAAACGGATAGTGAAGAGGCCCGTATAGGTGGCGCGCGCACCGCCATTGGCGCCGTGTGTGGCCTCTATCCACGAAACTTGCCACGTCTCATCCGAACGTTGAACGATCGATGTGATCATTGCGCTGCGCGCGGTCGTGCCGAGAAGCGAGAACGGATCTTCGTCGCGCGCGATTTCATTCAAACGCTGCGCCGCTTGCGGCGTGAGAAAGCGATAGGCTTCGAGCCAATTCTCACGCAGGACGACGCCATCGGTCGGCACGCCGCGGATCAGTTTGACGAAGTGGCCGAGGAAATAACTGACCTGTGCATCCGTTGGCGTGTATTCACCGCCTGCCGGTCGCACCGACAGCACCGCGCCTTGCGGGCTCACTTCGACCACATGCACAAATGTGCGTTGCTGCAGGGCGATGAAGGTTGCCCCGATGGCCAGCGTGAAGGCGAGTGTGGCGAACGCTATGGCGACACGCCGCCAGGTGACGGCCGCGGCAACGGCTGAGCCCATGCGCCGGTCCCAGGCTTGCTGGGCGCGCAAATGCGGCGTTTCCGCGGGCGGCGCCGCATAACTGTGTGGCGGTCGTTGAAACGGCAGGGTCATGGGCGCTCTCCGTCAGGGCCGGCGTTGCGGGCGCGGCTGCATGGCCGCGTAGTTTGGCGTAGGGCGCGCGCCGGAATTGTTGCGCGGATGACCGGCGCGCGCGCCGCCGCTGCGGCCGCCGCCACGCCGACCGGCGCCTGAGCCCAGAATCTTGAGCGTGGTGGCCGTGCCCAGCACCGTGCCGACAGCGCCCACCGCGCCTTGCACTGGTTGCGCGGCCGAGAGAGATGGATTGCCCTGCATGACTTCGCTCGCCAGCATCGGCGCAAGCCACGCAAGCGCGAGGATGGTGAGGCCAAACAGCAGCACATCGAGTGCGCCGCCGTTTTCGAGCGTCATTGTCTGCGGCAGCGTAGCGACGAACGTGATGGCGACGCTCGCAACAAAGGCTAGCAAGAAAAGTCTGACCGCCGAACTCGCCACCCAGCCAAGTGGCCGCTCAGCGACCCAGGCTGTGCCGGAGAAGACGCCCCACGGAATGGCGATGAAAGCGGCGAGCGATCCCAGCTTGAAGGCGATGAGCTGGACGAAAATCTGAAGCGCCAGGACAAAGAAGGCGATGAGGATGATGACGCCGGCAAGCAGTATGGTGGCGAGCGTCAAAAAGTCTGTGAAGATGTTCATGCCATCGCCCATCTCCATGGTGCGACCGAACAATTCCTTGCCTTGTGCCGCCACGCTCGCGGGATCGTGGAGCTCAGCCAAGCTCATGCCCGAGCCGCCGGCCTTCAGCCCCAGAAGCGCGCCCGATTGATTGATGGCGCCGGCAATGGCGTTCCAATTGTTCACAAGAAACGCGAAGAAGCCGATGAACAGCACCTTGCGGAAGAAGGGCGCGATCGGAGCTTCACCCTTCAAAGCCCACATAGCGCCCGCAAGCGTGACCGAGATCACGATCAGCGTGTTCAACACGAACGCGACATCGCCGCCGATGAGACCGAAACCTGCGTCGGCGAGCCCCAAGAACCGTTCCAGAAAACCGTTGACGCTATCGCCCTGCATGAGTGCGTGACCTGATCAAAAGCGCGGTGTGACGGGTTGGGTGGTTGCATCGACTTCTGTGGGGAAGGCGCGGCGCCGGATTTCGCGCGCGCGTTCTTCCTGGGCGATGCGCTCCAGTCGTTCGGTCGCCATCGCGCGCGCTTGTACGGCCTGCAGCGCCTGCAATTGCGCAACCTGAGAGGAGAGGACGCCGATTGCTTGCGCCGTCGCCTGTTCGGCCGAGGTTTGGCCCTGTGCGTTTGCGCTCGCCCGGAGCGCCCGCGACATCGCGCTCTCGGCGTCTTCCAAACCATCGCTGCTGGCGGAGGCACTCATCGTCATCAACGCCTCGACACTATCGCGGCTCTCTTCCAGCCAACGATCCGATTGGCCGAGCAGCCTCTCCAAATCGAAACTGGAGACATCCTCGGGATAGAGTGCGCGCATGTCGCCAGCGATGCTCCGGGCGTTCTGCTGCAATCCCTCGGCTTCACGCAGCAAATCACGCGCGCCGGTTATCGAGGCGGAGAGTTCAGGCGACATCTCAAGCCCCAGGCCTTCAAGCATCTGCGCCTGCTGACGGATCTGTTCGATCTGGTTGTTGATCTGAGAGATCATGTGCGTCACCTGCATGATGCTCTGGCCCAGATTGGCGGGATCGATCACCACGAATTGCGCCTGCGCCGGCGTTGCCGCGAGCGTCAGCGCGACGATTGAGGCGGCAAGCCATACTTTTCGTTTCACGTTGGTCTCCCGTTCTGGAGGTCTTCGAATGCATGAGCGCGGCGTGGCGGGGGCGCGGGTTCGCGCGACAGCGCCTCGAACCGTGCGAGCGCGTCGGCCGCGCTATCCAGTCCGCGCCGACGCAGCCAAGCGTTCGCGAAAGCAGCCGGCGCTATTTCAGCAATGAGTTGGTCGATGGCGGAATGATCCGGCGGTGTTGAGGCGCCGAGAAACGCTAAAGCCGCAGGCCCGAGCGCCAGATCGACAAGACGTGATCCGGCGCGTGTCTGGATGTAATAGTCGCGTTTGGGCGCGGCTTCCGTGATGATGGCGATCTGACGCTGGTTCAGTCCCAGGCTCTCATAGAAGGCGCGGGTTCTGGGTTCGCGGGCGCGGTCGTTGGGCAGATAGATGCGCGTTGGACAGGCTTCGAAGATCGTCGCCGCAATGGCGCTTTGCTCGACATCGGCTAATTCCTGCGTCGCGAACACCACGGCGACGTTCTTCTTGCGGAGGGTTTTCAGCCACGCTTGAATCTGCTCAGCGAAGGCGCCGTCGCGCAGATAGGCCCAGGCTTCGTCCAAGACGAGCAAGGTCGGGCGTCCATCGAAGCGGGCCTCCAGCGCATGCACGAGACACGGCAGCACCGCCGCCAGCGCTTCGGGCCGGGCTATGAGTTCACCCATCTCAAAGGCCTGCACATCGTCGTTGGCGAGGCGCGCTGTATCGGCGTCGATCAGCCGCCCCCATGGCCCGGCGTGCGTGAACGGCTCAAGCGCCAGACGCATTTCAGCGTCCTGCACAAGGCCAGAAAAGACCGAGAGCGTGCGTTCGCGTTGTGGGCGCTCGCAAAGCACGCCCAACGCACGCCAGATCTCTTCGCGGCGTTCGGGGTCGAGCGCGACATTGGCGCGACGAAGCAGCGCGATCAGCCAATCGCGCGCCCAAGCGCGCTCGCCCAAATCGCCGATGCTCTGAAGCGGCTGCAGCGCAAGCGACGATGCTGTGTTGGCGTCGTCAGCGAGGAGATCGACAAAGGCGCCCTGAAGCCCCAGCACAAGCGCCCGGCTTGAGCGCCCCGCATCGAAGATGAAGACCTGCGCGCGTGGGTAGCGGCGCCATTGCGCGGCGAGGAGCCCAAGCAGAACCGATTTGCCGGCCCCGGTTGGACCGACGACCAGCGTGTGGCCGACATCGCCGTGATGGAGGTTCAAGCGGAAGGGCGTCGCGCCATCGGTCGCGGCAACCAGCAAAGGCGCCCCGTCCAGATGCCGGTTCTTCACCTCGCCCGCCCACACCGCCGAGAGCGGCAAGAGGTGCGCAAGGTTGGGCGTCAAGAGGATAGGTCGGCGAAGATCGGCGTAAGCCTGGCCCGGGAGCGAACCCAACCACGCTTCGACGGCGTTGATGGTCTCAAGCGTTGTCACAAAGCCTAGCCCATCGGCGACTTGGCGGATTTGGCGAATGCGTTCGAGCGCTTGAGCTTCGTTCTCGTCGGCCACCGTAATCGTGAGAGTGACGAACGCCGCTCCTGCTGCTTCACCGTTCACTTCTTGGAGCGCCGCGTCGGCATCTTCGGCCTGGGCGGTGGCGTCATTGTCCAGTAGTGTTGCTTCTTCGCGATAAAGCGCTTCGCGCAACAGTGTCAGGATGCCCTTGCGCTTGGAGAACCAGCGTTTGCGGATCTTTTCGATCTCGTGGCGCGCATCCTCACGATCCATTGGCAGGACGCGCGTCGTCCAGCGATAGGGCACGCCCAAACGATTGAGCGCATCCAGGAGGCCAGGCTCAGTCTCGTTCACATAGGCGCGAACCGAGAGCACTTTGAGATGAAGCGCGCCGAGTTGCGGCGCGACCCCGCCCAGGAGCGGTGCGTCGGCGACGAGTTCGTCGATGTAAAATGGTGTGGCTGGGACGGCCACGCGATGGGCGCGGTCGGATACGCAGGCGTGGAGATAAGTCAGCGTCTCGGCATCGTCGAGAAAATGCGCTTCGACCATGACGAGATCGATTAGCGCCTTGAAGCTCTGCGTCTCGTCGATGAAGCTTTGCAGGCAGGCGCGATAGTCAACGTGGACGGCCTTGGGTTTGCTTGCGGCGCCTTCAAACAAAGCCGCCTCGAAACGTCCGGCGGCTTCACTGGGCGGAAGCCAGGCGAGCGTTAGATAATAATTCGATTCATACCGACCGCCGGCGCACGCAAAGTCGTGGCGCCGTTCTTCGTCGATGAGCCATGAGAGCGCCTCTGGCCATTCAGCATCCGGATAAGCGTGGGAAGCCGCGCGCCGTGCCTCGACATGCAAGCACCAGCCTGAGCCCAAACGCTTTAGCGCATTGTCGAGTCGGTTCGCCGCGCCCATGAGTTCTGACGGCGTCGATGAATCGAGATCGGGTCCGCGAAAATGAAGTGTGCGCTGGAACGATCCGTCCTTATTGAGAACGACGCCAGGCGCAACGAGCGCGGCCCAAGGCAGCCAGTCGGCAAGCCGCGCTTCGGTTTGCCTATAGAGGCGCAAGTCCATCATCGACTCACACCCCGAAATAAAGAGGCTTGGCCATGGCGCGGGGCCAGGTCTCGAGAAACCAGGGATCGCGCGCGGTGGCGTAGGCGCCCGCGCTTTGAATGACGATCCAGAGCGGCAGACCGATCAGCGGCTGCTGCAGGCCAAAGCCGATCGCCGCCGCTGCGGTCGCATTGAGGATCGCGAACGTTCGCGGCACGCCCGCTAACAACAGCGGACGCGTCAGCGAAGTGCGCAGAGCAAGTCGAAAGCCTTCGGGTTCGTCGGGAACCATTGGTGTTCTCCAAATGCGTCACAGCACGGCGCCGCCGGCGAAGCCGAAGAAGTCGAGGAAGAATGAAACCGCGGCGAACATGACGGCGACGCCCAGGCCGACGAAGGCGAGTTTGCGGATGCCGCCGCCGCCCTCGCCGAAAATGATGCCGATGCCGGAGATGATGATGGCAATGACGGCGGCGCCCCGCGCCACCGGACCGGTGATGGAATCGACCACTTGTTCGAGCGGTCCTTCCCACGGCATGCCCGAACCCGATGCGAAGGCAGGCGACACGAAGAAGACACTGATCATTGCGGCGAACGCAAAGATGCGCCCGGCGCCTATTGGCCGGTTGAACATGAGCGGACCCTTTGGGGAGAGATGACGCCGCGCGTGAATTGCGCGCGGGAACCTTCAAACGCCGCTTAAGGCGGCGCGCGCGCGAGCGCGCAGATTCCGTCTCGGGTTGGCGCGACGTGCTCGATCCGTCGGCCTGTCGCGGTGCGACTCATGTAGACGACGACATCGACGGCCGATGCGATGAGGCGCTGCGGAGCGATGAGGCCAGCTTCGAGACAGAGGTCTTCAAGCCTTGCCAGCGCGTCCGGCGCGGAATTGGCGTGAATGGTCAAAAGCCCGCCGGGATGGCCAGTGTTCCAGGCCTTCAAGACTTCAAGGGCGGCGCCATCGCGCACTTCGCCGACGACGATGCGATCAGGACGAAGACGCAACGTCATCTGCACGAGATCGCGCATGGTGACGGGCGGATCGGAGCGTTTGGTCAGCAAGTGGACGACATCAGCGCCGGCGCATTGAAGTTCGGCGGTGTCTTCCAGCACCACGACGCGGGCGGCGGCAAACTCGGCTTCCGCGAGCAACGCGTTCAGAAGCGTCGTCTTGCCTGAGCCGGTGCCGCCGGCGACGACGATGTTGGCGCGCGCGCACACTGCGGCGCGAAGCGCTTTAGCCTGATCGGCGCTCGCTATGCCGGCGGCGAGATAATCCTCAAGCGTGAAGATGACGGACGGACGCTTGCGGATTGCGAGCGTCGGCGCTGCAACGATCGGCGGCATCATCGCCTGCACGCGGGCGCCCGACCCCGGCAATGTCGCCGATAGGGTTGGGCGCTCGCCGGTGATGGTGAGGCGCGCCTCGGCCGCCAAAAGACGCACCGCGGTTTCACGCTCTGCGACGGAGAGCCAGGTGTTGGTCGCCTCAATGCCGCGCCCGACGCGATCGACGCGCACGCGGCCATCTGCGTTGACCAAAACCTCGACGACGGCCTCATCGGCGAGCGCGTCGGCAAGCGCAGGCCCCAGCGCCCGGCAAAGGCTTGCAAGCCTGCGTTCGGCGACAAGGCTTTGCGGTGCGGCGGCGGGCGCGAGCGCGGTCATGACGCCGCCTCCGCTGCGCCGCTGCCGTTCAAGATGGGTTGGCGCATATCGCCGGCTTCGGAGCGGGCTTCGACATGACCTTCCGGATGCCCGTGCGGCGCGCCCGCAAACAGCGTCCGCCCGGGCGCGACGCTCTCAGCCAGAAGTTCGAGGAAGGATTGGAAGCGGCGCTCGGCCACGGCGTGGACTGCGTCGATGGTGTCCTCGTCAGGCGCTGGATTGTGTTCGAGCCAGACGCGGATGAAGAGCAGCAAGGTTTCCTTGATGATGGCGATCTCGCGGGCGCGCACGATTTCGCGCTTCTCCACCCGATCGAGGCGCAGCTTTACGGTGTCGGCGACAGCGGGATCGGTTTGGTCGAGATAGATGCGCCGCATGGCGTCAGCGGCAGCGCGCGTCACTGGCAAACCGCGCAAACGCGCATCGACATCGAGTGCGCGCGCGAGATCGTCCTCCAGATAAATGGTGAGTTTCTTCTTGGGCGCGCTCATGGGGCGGCATCCGCGGTTTCGGGGTCTCCGCCGCCCGCACCGCGCGGGCGCAAATCGAAGCGCGCGCGATCGCTTGGGGGAGGCGCTGCGCTCGCCGCGCCCGTTGCGGCGGGGGCAGGCGGCGGAGATTGAGGCTGAGCAAAGAGATCAGATTGTTGCTCGCCCGTTGCACGCGGCGGACGCGAGCGCAACGGCGCCTGGCGTACGATGGCGCGCGCGACCGCGCCTTCGCGGCCCGGCGCTTGCTCGGCCTTTGTCGGCGGTGGGCTCGCTAGTCCGAGCGAACGCATGGCCGCCCATGGCGAGGTGAGAGCCGGACGCGACAGGGGCGGTGGCAGCGGAAAGAGACGCGAGGCGAAGATGGGCTCTTCGTCGTAGCGCAGCTTCTTTGCCTTGAGCGGTTTTGCGCCAGTGACGAAGATGAGCTCTTCGCGTTCGGGAAGGCGGCGCACTTCCGCCGGCAAGATGAGCGGACGACGCTCTTCGCGATAGGTGATGGCGCGATGATCAAGACCGAGGATTTGCCGCTTGCCGGACCAGGTCTCTTGCGGGCGCATCTCGTAGATGTCGCCCGCGAGCTTCGAAACCGTCTCGGCGGTCTCGACGTCGGTCGCGGCAAAGCTCGTCACGATCTGACAATTGTCCAGAATGGTGTGATAGCGCCCATAGGCTTGCGTCACCTGATGGAGGCTCTGGGTGACAATGAAGGCGCGCAAGCCATAGCCCGCCATCGCGCCCATCGATTGCTCGAACAGGTCAAGCTTGCCGAGTTGAGGAAATTCATCGAGCAGCAAGAGCAGCGGGCGCTTTTTGGCGCGGCCGTCGGCGGCGCGTTCCTGGTGCTCCATGAGATCGCGCAGCACCGCGCCGAACACGAGCCGCATTAAGGGCTTTACGCGCTTGGAATCGTTTGGCGGCCAGCAGAGATAGAGCGTGACCGGTTTGTCCGCGCACATGAGGTCGGAGACGCGGAAGGTCGAGGTCGAGGTGTTTTGCTGCACCAGCGGGTCAGCGAAGACGCCGAGATAGCTTTCAGCCGTCGCCTTGATGCCGGCGCGCAGCTTCTCGTGATAGGCGGCATAAGATTGTGCGGCGCGTTTGACTTCCGGATGGGTTTCCGGTTTGCCGTCGGCGCCCTGGCGATGCAACGTCGCCTCCATGAGCTTCACGGTGTCGTCGAAGCGGGCGAGCAATTGGAAGACGCGGTACAGTGTCTTGCGCTCGGGCGGTTCGGCATAGGCGACATGGAGGATGACGCCGGCGACTATCTGCTTGGCGGCGCGGTCCCAGAATTCCTGGAAGCGCTGATCGCCATAAGGATCGGCGATGAGCTCTGTCAAGTTCTGGACGTCGCGCACCTCCTGCGCGCCGGGCCGGATCGTGTCGATCAGATTGAATCGATCTGAAGTCGGCGAGGTCGGATCAAACCGCAGCACCGGACCAAGCTTGGCGCGCCAGCCCGCGGTACCGGGAAAGCCGACGCGCGTGTCGCCAGCGTGGAGTTCGCCTTTGAGATCGAGCGCCAACACTGAGTGCGGCGACGCGAGCAAGGTTGGAACAACCGCGCCGCGCGTCTTGCCCGAGCGCGTGCCCCCGGTCAGCAATAGATGATGCGGTCCATCGTAAGCGAGTATCTCGCCGTTGAACCTGCCAAGTATGACGCCGTTTTGAGCGAAGAGCCCTGCATCGCGCGCATCTTGGGTTTCGCCCCAGAAGGTTGCGCCGAACGGACGCTGATGGGGATGGCGCGGACGCAACGCCAAGAGCGCGATGGCGCCCGCACCGATGAGCGCTAGCAGGAACACAAATTGCGAGGCGGCGAACGCGCGAGGATAGGTGCGTGACCAGCTTCTAGACCAAGACAGAATGGCGAAGGGCGGATAGATTGCGTGACCGGCGATGGCGACACGCGGCCCCAGAGCTTGCTGATGCGAGAATTTGGCTGCGAGCATCTGTGTCGCGAATGACGCGCCAACGAACGCGATTAACGCAGCGCCCGCCAAAGCAATGATCCGCCGGTCGACTTGCATCTCGGTTTAGGCCTCCGATGCGAGCTTGCGCGCGTCGGACGCTGCGGCATCAGATTGCGCGCCGTTGGCGTGCGCTGCCTGGCGTGGCGGACGTGGCTGCCTCCGTGGATCAAGCAGTGCGTGCGCAAGTGAGACGCTCGCTGTCACCGGCTGCGGACTTCAGACGATGGCGGCGCATGACATGCGCGACATGCGGCGCGTTGGCGCAATGCTTAGCGCTCAGTGACGAGATCGCCTCGTTGGCGACATTGACGCCATAGTCACGGCCGTAGCGACCACCGCTCGCGCAAACTTCTCGCGAGGTAACGAAAACGCGTTGGCAAGCATATCTGAGCGTCAACCTTGGATTGCCCTTCCGTCTCTGATGGTGGACACTGGGTGCTTGGTGAGCGGGGAGATTGGTCAGGGGCGCCGAGGGAAAGAGCCATGAACAACACACTCGTCTGGACGTTTGCCGAACGTTGCGCCAGTGCGAGAGCGGTCGAGGATGTGCGCAAGTTATTCTTGCGCGAAGTCGATGCGCTGGGCTTTCCTTACGTGGCGTGCGCCTCGCATGTCGATCCGTTAAGGCCGCCACCCGAGGCGGTTACGATGCTGCACTATCCGCGAGCCTGGGTGGAGCATTTCAGCGTTCAGAACCTCGCCAACCGCGATCCCGTATTCATGACGGCGAAGCGGCAATTGCTGCCGTTTCAATGGAGCGACCGCGCGTTTCGCAAATCGCTTACGCCCGATCAGTTGACGATCTTGAACGAAGCCGCCGAAGCGGGGTTGCGCGACGGTTTCACTATCCCGCTGCACTCGCCTGGCGCGTTGCCGGCCTCGTGTTCACTCGTCTTCGGGCCTGACGGCGTCGATCCGCTCAACGTCCGCAATGCGCATTGGTGCGCGGTCTATGCGCACGAAGCCGCGCGCCGCATTTTGCGCGAACAGCCATCAGCGGGGCGGACGGGCTTAAGTCCACGCGAACGTCAAGCACTCGAATACGTCGCCCGCGGCAAAGGCGATTATGCCATCGGAATTATCATGGGCATCCAGGAATCGACTGCGCACAACACGGTCCAGCGCGCCATGCGCAAGCTTGGCGTGGCGACCCGCGTGCAAGCGGTCGTGCGCGCCATGGCGGAAGGTGAGATCTTTTTGCACGACGTCGCCCGGTGAGGGCATTTGTCTTATGACCTAAATGTCTCACACCGCGCTGTGCTTCAGCTATGTCCAGCAGATCGCCGAATGTGGAATGAACGCCATCGCAATGTCATCACCGGCAGCCGCATGGCGACGCTGCCATGGCTCCCGCAGTGAATTGCTGGAAAAGGGCCTCAGCGCTCACGCCCGCTTCCTTCGGCGCAGTGATCCGAACGCGAACATGGTTCGGAATTTCCGAGATCTCGAAATCCAGGAACGCGCAACAAGCCTGCTCCAAACGGACGAATTCACGCACGCGATCAAGCGCGCTAGCGTCGTAGTCCAACTCCAAGGTCAGACCACTTTGGCGCGTTGTGCGCAGCGCATCGAGATTGAGCGCTGCGATGGCTGCAAAGCGAGCCGCAGCGTCAGAGCCCGATAGCGTGCAAGCGATGGGACGATCAGTCATGGTTGCTCTCTCGCATCCGGGTGCGGACACGCGCACGAAGATTGCTTGACCCGCCTCCGCAGCAGCAAGACCACGGCCGCGGTCGCGATGAGCGCCACGCCGATGCCGACTTGCCATCCGGCAAACCGATCGCCGAGAAGTCCGATGCCCCCGCCAGCCAACAGCGCTGGAAGCATCGCCGCCGCCGCACACGCGCCGATGCAAGCGATCGCGCCCGCCGCACCAACGGCGATAATCTGTCTATTCTTCATGGCCTTCCTCTTGGCGTTGCCGAACCGGTTGCTAATCTAGGTGTTCAAGTAGCTTGAGGTTCAAGGCCCATGTCAGCCGCTCTCACGATAGGCGCCGCCGCTAGGCGGGCAGGGTGCCAAACGGCGACGATCAGATATTACGAAGAGATCGGGCTTATGCCTGAACCCGACCGGCGTTCCAGCGGCCACCGCGTTTACACCAGCGCCGATATAGCGCGCCTCGTTTTCATACGGCGATGCCGCGACCTCGACATGCCGATCGAGAAAATCGCGGCGCTGCTCGAGATCTCCGATGACGGCGCGCGTCCATGCGCCGAAGCGCTCGATCTCACGCAGCAACATCTCGCGGCAGTACGCGCGAGACTGAAGGAGCTGCGCGAACTTGAACGCACTCTCGCGGGCCTCGCTGCCGAATGCCAAAACACGTGCTGCGCCGGGACGGTCGCGTCATGCACCCTCTTCAACGACGTGCGAGCGTCATGAGCTTCCCCCGGCCTCGCGTCAGGCAGGCCGCGGTCCAAACAGAATGACACTTGCGCCCAGAACGCAGATCGTTGCGCCCAACACATCCCAACGATCGGGTCTTGCGCCTTCGACGGCCCAAAGCCAAGCGAGCGACGCCAGAATGTAGACGCCGCCATAAGCGGCGTAGGCGCGTCCGGCATGGGCGACGTCGATGCGGGTCAACGCCCATGCGAAGACGATGAGCGCTGCAATGCCTGGGCCGGTCCACCAAGGGGAAGCGCCGTTACGGAGCCAGGCCCAGAACGCAAAGCAGCCGGCGATCTCGGCGAGTGCGGCCACCGCGAACCAAACAGCGCTCATGGGCGTCATGTCCTTTTGTAGAGTTGCGCATTCCGCGATCGCCGCGATGCGTTTCGTGAGCGACGATAGGTTCATCAATAGTGGGCGCAAACGTTCGACTGGAAATGTCAATTGATCTGATCAGACCTATTTCGCAATAGTGACGAACGCGGCAGCGTCGTTTGCTCATTTATGAGGAGCGTCGCCGCATGATCCACATCATCACCGCCGAGAACCGGCGCCATTTTCATCACGCGCTGATGGAGATGCATCGCCAGCGCAAGGCCGTGTTCATCGACGAACTAAAATGGCGCCTCGATGAGCAGGCGGGCCTTGAGATCGACGCTTACGACAGCGCCGATGCTATTTATCTGATCGAGTCAGATGCCCCGCGTGCGCCGGTGGGCGCATCGGCGCGGCTGTTGCCCACGACCCAGCCGCATCTGCTTGGCGATGTCTTCTCCCATCTCTGCAGCGAGACGCCGCCATCGGGTCCATCGGTATGGGAAGCGACGCGGTTTTGCCCAGCGCCCGAAACGCCCAAAGGCGCTCCGCGTCACGACATGTTGGGGCGCATCATTGCCGGCATCATGGAGACCGCGCTTCTTTTCGGTATCGAGCGTGTGACTTTTGTCGCCAACGCCGCGCTCGGGCCGCTCGCAGAGAACGCCGGCTGGGATGCGCGTGCGTTGGGGCCCGAGCACGGCAGGGGACGCGAACGTCTGCGCGCGTTCGTCGCCGAGATCGATACGGCGGGCCTCAGGCGCGTGCGCGCCCGCCACGGCATTGGCGGTCCCTTGATTCGCTTCATTCCAGGCGCTCTCGCGCACGCCGCTTGAGCTTGGAGGCACATTCCATGAATGCGACCGCTCCTTTCCTGATCCGTGACCGCCAGCTCGACGCCGACATCGAGGCGCTAGAGCGCGACGGCTATCTCATCTTGAACGAGACCCTCACCGAACACGAAACCGCGATTCTTGCGGGCGAACTCGAACCCTGGCTCACGCGCACGCCCAAATGCCAAGGCGATTTCTATGGCTGGGAGACAACGCGCGTCGGCGGGCTTTTGTCGAAGGCACCGATGGTGCAGCACCTTGTGCTCTATGCGAGGGTTCTCGCCATCGCCGAAGCGCTGCTGCGCCCGTCGTGTGATTGCATACAACTCAACTTGACCCAGGCCACGCGCGTTCATCCAGCCGAGCGCGGCCAGGCCCCGCATCGGGATGAAGAGATGTGGCCGTGGCCGACGCAAGGGCGCCATTGGCTTTTGAACGTTATGTGGGCGGTCAGCGATTTCACCGAGGAGAATGGCGCAACCCGGCTTTGGCCCGGTTCACACCGCGCCGCACTCGATCGCAGCATCGATCCTATCGACGCCGTTGCGGCCGAAATGCCGAAAGGTTCAGCGTGCCTCTTCCTCGGATCGCTCACTCACGCGGCCGGCGCCAATCGGTCCAACGCGCCACGCACCGGCATCATCGTCAGCTATTGTCTGGGTTGGCTCAAAACCTACGAAAACCAGTTTCTCGCTTATCCCAGAGAGGTGGCGCGCTGTTTTCCCGAACGCCTGCAGCGGCTCATGGGCTACCAGATGCACAGGCCAAACCTTGGCGGTTGGGAAGGACAAGATCCGATCCTTTGGCTGGATGATGAGAGACGTCCCCAACCGCACGTGGACGCGCTCACACCTGAAATTGCCGAGCAATTACGTGCGCACTACGGCGCGCCGGAGAGCGCCGGCGGCTGATGGCGGGCGAACTAGGCGTCACCGAACGCGTCTACGCGACGTTGCGGGAGGCTATTCTCAACGGCTCGTTGCGCGCGCGCGAGCATCTAGACATCGAAGCCATCGCCGCGCGCCTCAAGGCGAGCGCGACGCCCGTGCGGCACGCGCTCGCTATCTTGACCGTCGAACGATTAGTGAAGGTCACGCCAGGCAAAGGATATTCGGTTGCCTTCTGGAGCGAGCGCGAACTCGCTGTGCTCTATCTTTGGCGCGGTCAGCTGGCGGTTTTGGCCAGTGCGGCCTACGAGGTGCGCCCGCTGCCGAGCAATCTCAATAAGCGCCCTTATGTTGAGGCGCTGGCGGCCGTCTTCACCCACATCGAGGACGGGCGCCACACAGAATTGTCGCGCGCGATCGCCGCTGCGGATGCGCGCCTGACGCTGGCGCGTGCGGCCGAACCCGAAGTGTTGGATCGGTTGAACACGCACTTGCGTGATCTGATCGCTGCAACACAGCAGAGCAGAGCAAAGTTGCAGGCCGCACTTCGCCGTCATTTCAAAGTTCGCGTGCGCGAAGCAGCCCGCATACGAGCGCGCGCGGGCTTGGCGGCTTTGCCCCGGAACGGCGAATAGCCTTCAAGATATTCACGGAGATAGTCCACCTGATCTGCAACGCCGCTGTCATGCTTTCGTCGTTCGGCTTCCCGAACGCTCAAGGAGTAAGGCAATGCGTGAAGACCAAACTCGCGACGAAATCATCACCGAACTCGGTGACGCGACCGCGCTGACGAAAGGCGAGCGGCTCGAACAATCCATCGAGGCGCTCACGTTCCCCGACAAGTACGATGTGGGCTGAGCGATGCTGTCCGTCCGGCCGCACGAGGCCGTGCGGCCGGACGCGATCGAAGCCCGTAATTTTGTCTCCTTCAATCAGGACACCACACCATGAACGAACGTGACGAGACCGAGGAATTAGTCGTTCTCGGCGACGCGACCGCTCTCACCCTTGGCGAATGGATGCCAGGCGGCATGGAAGGCTTCGTGCATCCCGATTTCTATGATGCATGACGCCGTCGAGTTCGGGCGCTGTGAAGCGCCCGAACGCTTGCCGTGGGCGGCGCATGCGCGCTGGGCGGTCGAGAATGATGTTCTCTTCGTCTTGGACCTGCGTCGAGACGCATATCTCTCCGTACCGATGGCGAAGCTGGGGACACCAGCTCTGCAGCGTCAGCTGGACGCGCGCGGCTTGCTTCGATCGGCCGAGGACGGGTCGCTTGCCAAACCGATACGCACGCCAGGCTTAGGCGGCGCGGGGCTTTGGTCCTTCTGGCGCGCGGCGCTCTGGGCCCGCAACGTTATGAAGCGGCGTGCGCTGGATCGCGCGACGACGCTGCTACAAGGCGCGGATGACGCCACTGCTGCTGGCGAACACGAGCTCGTCGTCCGGTTTCAAAAATGGCGTCCGCTCTATCCGCGCGCGGCGTCGTGCCTGTTCGACTCGCTGGCCCTGGGCCGATTTCTTTGGGGCGCGGGTGTGCGGAGCAACCTCATTTACGCCGTGCGCGGCGGACCGTTCTCCGCCCATGCCTGGCTTGAGATTGGCGGCGTCGTCATAAACGACGATGCCGAGTATTGCGCAGGCTTTACGGTGATGCGCGGCCCATGACCGCGCTCATCGCCTTCAAATACACAGTGGGCGACTACAAGGGCCGCAAGCTCGCGGAGCGCTGCGTCGATGTCATGACGCGGCATGGGGCTTGGACGATGGCAGTGAATTACCGCGGTCTTCGCCTGCTTACACGCTCCGACGCGCGCGATGTCGATTCCATCGCGCTGCCCGGCGACAAAGGCCTGGTGAGCGGCATCCTCTTCGAGCGGCGGGAAGGCGGCGATCGCCGTATATACGAGGTTGATGGCGCCGCGGTCAGCGCCTGGTGCGCAAGCGAAGGCAACGCGCTCGTCGAGAAGTATTGGGGACCGTATCTTGCCGTGGTCAGCGATTCAGAGCGCGACCGTGTGCTGATCCTGCGCGATCCGCTGGGCGCACGCGCATGC
Organism: Hyphomonadaceae bacterium; assembly: GCA_020848895.1. Classification (GTDB taxonomy): domain Bacteria; phylum Pseudomonadota; class Alphaproteobacteria; order Caulobacterales; family Aquidulcibacteraceae; genus Vitreimonas. The sequence goes on along the minus strand of JADLHI010000449.1, from coordinate 39,463 downwards.
TATTTTGCGGAACTGCCCGGCGTGCATGTCATGTTCACGGACGTCGCCGATTGGGCGAGACTGAGCCATCTCACGATCGACGACGACTACATCGCGCTTTTCTTGCGTCATACCCGCATTGAAGGCGCGCGCACCGGGCTCTGTGGCGTAAGCGAAGCGATACCTGGCGTACTCTACCGTTGGGAGCGCAGTGGGCCGGCGCAATCGGTGGCGTGGGCGCCGTGGCCACCGGCGCGAGACGCCGCGATCTTCGCTTTCGACGAAGCGCGCGTTGCGTTGCGCAAAAGTGCAGAGGCGGCCGCAAGCGCCTGGGCGGATGCCGACCTGCCGATTGTGCATCGGTTGTCTGGCGGGTTTGATTCGAGCGCCGCGCTCGCGTGCTTGGTGCGATGCGGCGCAGGCGGCATCGTCTGCGTCAATGAGCGGCCATTCAATGTCCCCGAGGGCGATGAGTTCGACGCCGCGTCTCGCATGGCTGCGCATGTGGGTGTTGAGCTGCGCGGTCTGACGTTTGACGCCACCGCGGCCGACTATTCCGCGATTCAGCGCGCGCCTGCGACCGCGAAGCCTTCGCCCGCGGACATGGCGTTCGCGAGCGATGAGATCGCCAGCGTGTTTGACCACGAGCGCGTTGCCGCGCTGACATCGGGGCAAGGTGGCGACCAGGTGTTCTCGCGGCGCCCGCTGACGGACGGCGCCGCCGACGCCCTGCGCGATGGCAGGCGTTGGTCTGAAGTCCGACGCATCCTTTGGGAAGAGGCCCGTCTCAGCGGCAAGCCGCTCTCAGAGATTCTCGGTAAGTCCTGGATGGGGCTGGTGCAGCCTCAAGGTCGTGGCGTCACCGCGCTGTTGAATACCCACCGGGATGCCAAGGGCGGCGACCCAAGCGCTGCGCTCGCCTATCAGCTTTCGCATCCCTGGCTCAGCGATATCGATCATCGCGGGCCGGCGCGCGCCTATCGCGCGCTCAATCTATTGGATCTCGCATTCTATCAGCGGCCGACGCCGGCAGGCGCGCTCAGCGTCGCGGCGCCGGTATTTGCTTCGCAGCCAGTCGTTGAGACAATTCTGCGCATACCGCCGTACGTGATGCAGCAGGGGGGAATGACGCGCGCACTGGCGCGGGCGGCGTTTGCGGACCTCATGCCACCGGCCACATTGAGCAGAACCCGCAAGGGTGACACCACGCGTCACTTTCGTCGCGCCCTCGACAAGAACCTCGACTTTCTTCGCGCGTTCTTGCCGGACGGCGAATTGGTGCGCCGCGGGATTCTCGATCGCGCCGTCTTGGACGAAGATCTCAAAGCGCCGGAGGGCCGGGCGCTCTTTCGTCTGTCGGCGGCGCTCGTCGGTGAGTCCTGGATCGCGCGCGTCAAGGCGCTGCCTCCGCCGCCGGAGCGGCTTGTCTGAGTGCGCGCCAGCGGGCGATGCGTTCGGGGTCGCGAGGATCCTCGACCTCCACGCCGCGCAGCCAAAAATCGATCCAAGCCATACCGCGTTCCTGCGAGGCCAGCACCTGAAGCGGCCGCCATTTCAAATGATAGGCGTCCGGATAGAGATACATCTCCGTCGGCGTGCGTTGCTCACGCAAACGAACGTATAGCTCCATGGCGCCCATCGCCTCGCTGTGGCCGATATTGAAGAGCAGCGGCGTGTCGATGGCGGACGATTGTTCGCTGATAGCGTTGGTGCTCCACCAAGAGCGCCACGGCTCCGATTGCGTCCATGGGACAATATCGCCGTAGCGACGAAGATAGGCACGAAGCGTCTCGGATTGGAGCCACAAAGCCGAACGCTCTGACGGATGTGTCGAAACAACGGCGGCGGCGAAATGTTGGCGCAAGAGCGCGCGGTAGAGTGTTTCCGAGCCATCGCTCAAGCCAGTGATGGCAATACGCTGCGGATCGATCAATCCGCGTCGTTCAAGACCTGAGAGAAACGCACCAAGCGCCTCGCGTTTCATTCTGTCTTCCTCGTCGCTCAAATTCTGTTCGACAAAGTAGGTATCTGCATCCACTTGGGTTTGACGGACGAGATCGTCCGGCCGCTCAACGCTCAAGACGAAATAGCCGCGCGCCGCATACGGGTAGATCGGATAGTCGCCGCCCGTGCCGCCCCGCAAGAAGCCATGCGAACGATATTGAACAATCACAAGAGGGTAGCGTTGCCCGCGGCGGTATCCAGCCGGATAAACGAGGTGAGCATAGGATTCGAGACCGCGCTGGTCGGTGAAATCGATCCGCTCGACACGCGGCAGAGTAAATCGAGACCATGCAGGATTGGGATTGTAGAGGACACGGGTCGCGCCAGTGCGTGGATTAACGGCTATCAACTCGCGTGGGCGCGCGGTGGATTCGCGCAAACAATAGATTTCCCGCCCGCCCACACACGCGATCCGGTCTTGATCGAGAGGCAAATTGCGCGCTGCGCCGGTCGCGGGGGTCCAAACCACAATGCCTGTTTCGGCTCGCGCGAAACCAGAGAAGCGCAGGAACGCGACATCCCCATTCGCGAGCAACATGGGGCTGCGGATGTCGCCGTCACATAGACCTGTTGAACAGCGCCAAATCCGGCCATCGCGGTTGATGCGCACTTCGCGTGGCGGCGCTTGCACCGCCGCCGCGCCTGGCTGGGGCGCGATCACCGGCAGGTGCGCGGCTTCAGTGGCGGTCAACGCGGCGCGTTCGGCGGGCTCAATCGTCTCGACTTGCCCTGTGTCACTAACAACGACGCTCCGCACATCGCCGCGCGGCATGCGGTTCAGACTGAAGATCGGCGAAAGCCGATCATCCACACGATAGCCGAAGTCAGCATCTTGCCGCGCCTCTTGCGCCAAACCCGCGCGCGTCGGTCCCATATCGACAAGGAGCCGGCCGTCGGAAAGCCAAAGCACACTGATGACGTCGCCATCGAGCGCCGCCAATTGTTCGGCGCCTTCGCCGTCAATGCGCGCACGCCATAATTCGGCGCGGCCTTCGCGCTCGGCAATGAAGGCAACCGATAGTGAATCGGGCGACCAGGCAGGCGTCCTATCAGCTGGACCGCCGGTGCGGCGCCCGTCGGCGGCGTGACGTATGAAGCCGCCGCCATCGGCGATAGTGCGCGGTGGGCCGCCTCGCGTGGGGATGAGCACGAGCATGTGATCGTAATCGTTGCGCGCGAGATTGGCGCGTCGCTCGAAGACCGCGACATACGCGCCGTCCGGCGACAACGCGAGTTCACCGTAAACGGTCCCCAATTCAGCAAGCTCGATCATATCCGTGATCGTGGGACCGGCCACGCGCGCTGGGGGACGCGCGTGGCCAGCGGGGGAGGCGCAGACCAGCAGAGCTAGAACAACAAGGAGCCGCACTACCATGTACGGCGGAGTTCGATGCTGACGAAGCGCCCTATGCCGGAGGCGTTCTGGGAATCGAAGGCGTAGCCGATTGGATTGTTCGCGAAGGGCGGATCTTCATCGAACAGGTTCTGCACATTGAGTGCGATCTGCAGTCCAGGCTCACTGTCCTCGCGCCACGTGTGCGCCAGCCGCGCGTCCCACGTGATCCACTTGTCGATTTCGCGATTAGGCGTGCTGATATTGTCGCGGTAGCCGTCCACGTAGTTGACGGCTGCGAGCGCAGACCAGCCCTCGCTGCTCCACGACACTCCGGCGCGGCCACGCAGATCGACCGGGTTAAAGATCGTGTCGCGCAGATCGAGCGGCGCGGCGGCTGGCGTTGCGCGCCGTTCGTGCTGGAGCAGGTACGAGGCGTTGGCGAACCAGCGCAATTGGCCAAACGCGGTGTCGTGCGCGTAGGATGCATTAAAGTCGATCCCGCGCGTGCGCTGTGTCGCCAGATTGACCAGCCGGCCGTCCCAGATGACCTCGATGCCATCGACCGGCATCGTACCGACAACCTGATTGGCGTAGATGAGATAAGTGGCGATCTGATCGGCTGTCGGATTGCGGATAAAGACGCCTTCAAATCCTGCCGGATTCGCCAACGCTGCCAGCACACTGCCGGCGTTGCCGATGCGATCCTCGAAGTTGATGTCAAAATAGGTCGCACTCAATTCGAAGCCGGTGAGCCAGGACGGATTGTAGTCGAAACCAGCCGTCCAAGTTGTGGCTTGCTCGGGTTCGAGATTGCGGTTCGATCCACCCAGGAGCAGCACGCCCGTGGAGCCATTCGTCGCGAACGGATCTTGCGTTGGGGTCGCCGTCGAGAGCGTGCCCACAGTGCTGCCAAGCATTTGCTGAAATTGCGGGGCCTTGAAGCTTTCGCCCCAAGTCGCACGCAACGCGAAATCTTCCGACCAAGACCAGCGCACGCCAAACTTTGGCACCGTGCTCGCCGCGAAATCGCTGGGCGCCTCGTGACGCAGTGAAAGCGAAAGCGTGAGATCATGTACGAGAGGCACGTTATTTTCGGCGCCAATGATGGGCGCGAAAAGCTCGGCGAACACTGCGTCCGTGGTCCGATCCCCTGGTAAGAATGGCGCAGTGCTCGTTACACCGCCCGGACGGCGCTGGCGGCTATAATACTCGAAAGTCTCACGCCGCCGCTCGGCGCCGATTGCAGCGCGTAGGGCGCCGCCCCACAGCGTCCAAAGCGGACCATCGGCGCGCACGGCGAACGTCGTTATGTCCGTGCGGCTGCCGTTGAGCGATTCGTAGGTGATGCCGTCGAGAACGCCCGGGGCGCTATTGGAGCCATCGGCAAACGGGTTAAACGCGGTTGCGATATTGGAGCTGGCGAGCGCCGCATTCAGCCTGCCGGAATCGTAGATGTTTCCCTGGACGCTGTCGTCGGCGTGCTGCGCGTAACCGAAATTGGCTTCGATCTGCCAATCGCGCGGTAATTCGTACTGCGCGCCGAGCACAGAGCTCAGAGCACGCGCCCGCGTGTCGTACCAGGTGGGTCCGAGGTCGGCGTCGAGATTATAGGCGATGACGAGGTTGCCTTGACCCGGAAAGAGACCATTGAGCTGACGATAGTAATTGGTCTCCGGCACGGCGAGATTGGCGTTGAGCTGACGTGAATAAGCGAATGCGGTGCGCTCGCTAGCCAAGAGTTCAGCGGTCAGAGTGAGCTGTCCGAACTCCTGACGCGCCGCGGCGAACGCCGAGTGGCTCTCCTGATCGGGCAAAAGGGATTGGCCTTCGGTGCTGTTCTGAAAGTTGCGCACGCCGACCAGGAGATCAGCTTGCGACAACGAGGTGCCGTCCTGACCCTCGGGTATGGCCAACACGACATTAGTTGCGCCGATGCGCGTAATGTTGCCCGGATTGGACGATGTGCCCGAGAAGTTCGTGCCGCCCCAGGGCCGCAGGTCGGAATCGGACGTAAACCAGCGTTCGGCAGCCAAAAGGTCGCTGCGGTGGCGGTACTCGTAGCCTGCCATGATCGAACCGCCGCGCCACGATGCGCCGAGCAATTGCGCGACGCCGATGTCCTCGGCTCCGCCTTGCGTGGCGCCGCCATAGCGCAGAGCCGTCTCAGCGCCTTCGAAATCGTCGCGCAGAATGATGTTGACGACGCCGGCGACCGCATCGGCGCCGTACGTGGCGGATGCGCCGTCCGCCAGTATCTCGACTCGCTGCACTGCGGAGACGGGAATCGCGCTCACATCGACGAAATTGCCGAAGCCAGCAGGGGCGAGGCGGCGGCCATTGACCAATGTCAGCGTCGCGTCCGAACCCAGGCCGCGCAAATCAACGGTCGAGCCAAAGCTGACATTGCGCCGCGAGTCGGATGCGCCGAGCTGTGTCGCTTCGCCTTGTGAACCAGGGAAGTTCTGCGGCAGCGTGGCGACAACATCGGCGACGGTCGAACGCCCAGTTTCCTCAATGCTTTCACGATCCAGCGTGAAGAGGTTCGATCCCGCGGGCACGGCGCCGCGAATGCGTGTTCCAGTGACTATGATCTCCTCGTCGTCAGCGGCGTCATCGGCGGTGTCCTCACTCGCGCGTTCGCGCGCTTGCTGGACGCTGTCTGGTTGAGGTTGATCAGCGGTTTGGATCGGCGCCTCGGCGCCGATCGGCTGGGGGCGGGCGCGTTGCTCCAAGCGCACGACGCCGGCATTGTCGATGCGGCCAGCAAACCCGGACCCGGTGAGAAGGTGCGTCAGCGCGTCCTCGCGCGTGAATGCGCCGCGTAGCGCCGGCGCTTGTGCGCCGTTGAGATCGTCATAAGCGAAAAGCACGCGCATGCCAGATTGACGCGCGAATTCCGAAAGTGCGGACGACAACGGTTGCGCTGGAATGTCGAACGACAAACGCGTGTCCGCGATCTGTTGCGGCGGCTCTTGCGCCCGCGCGTGGCTCCATGCGCCACTTGCGGCCGCAAGCGCAGCGGCCAGGACGCGCAGCGAGGCGCCCCGACTATTTCTCGGCGTGCCCGCGCGAACTTTGGATTTCATACGTCTTCCCCCACAAACGCCGCCTCTGCCGGGCGGTCCTTGTGCGGAAGACACTTCAGGTGGAAAAACCCCGCAGCGCGGGATGCTTCTTTTATTCAGCTTGCGCGGCGCAGAACGATGACGCCGTCAGCGCCGGGATCGGCGGCGAGGTCTAAGCTGTCGCGCAGCAACTGAATAAAGGCAGCGCTATCGCGCGCATCGATATAGCCGCCGACGCGCAACTCGCCGATTTCGGGATCAGCAAAGGCAAAGCGGGTTCCGGTCTGGCGTTCGACTTCGGCGGCGGCTTCGGCCAGCGTCTCGCCGTCAAAGGCGAGCATGCCATCGAGCCAGGCGAGGCGCCGCTGAGCGGTCTGGGGCGCGATATCGGCGATGGTTACGTTCGCAGACTCGAAAGTGAGTTCTTGATTGGCGCGCGCAATTGCCGGCGTAGCGTCCGGGTTCGGAGCAAGACCAGAGAGGAGACCGCGCCGGCGCGCTTGGCCCTCTACAACGCCTTCAATGACGGTGGCGCGCATGTTGGCGGGGCCAAGCTTCACCAGAAACGAAGTCCCATGCACACGCACCGCGCCGTAGTCAGTTTCGACCGTGAAGGGCCGGTTCGCATCGTGGGCGACATCGAAGAGGGCCGCGCCCGACTGCAATTGCACCTCGCGACGATCGGCGGCGAAGCGCACGGCGATGCGGGTGCCAGCGTCGAGTTCGACGGTGGAACCGTCGGCCAGGCGCACGGTTTCGCGTTCGCCAGCGGCTGTGGCGTAGATCGCGTCGGGCGGCGCGGTCGCGGTTTCCCGCAGGATCAGAAATCCAGAGAACACTGCTGCGATCGCGCCCAAGCCTGCAATGGCCAAAGTGCGCCGGCCTATAGCGCGGCGCTCAGGTTCGCGTGGCACGCCCTTCAGTGCGTCGAGCCGGTCCCAGGTGCGGCTGAGCGCTTCATAAGCGGTGCGGTGTTCGGGTGAAGCGTCGAGCCAGACGCGAAAGCGCCGGTGGTCGTCGAGGCTGACATCGGGGGATTCCAGGCGCACGAGCCAGCGGCTCGCTTCTTCCTCCGCCTGGCTCAAATCCGACCGCTCGCCCATAGGATCGCCGTTTGGGTTCACTCCTCGCCCGCCTTTGCCTTGAAGGCAAGGTGGCAGTGGGTGACAGCATCGAAGATGTAGCGTTCGACCGTGCGTGGAGACACGCCCAGACGCGCGCCGATTTCCTTGTGCGAGAAGCCGTCAAGCTTGAAGAGAAGGAGCGCCTCGCGCTTGTGGGCAGGAAGCTCGGCCAGCACGGAGTGCAGGCGCGCCGAGTCAGCCGCGATCTCGGCCAGACGCTCGGGCGAGGGCTCGGCAGAGATAGCGCCCGCCGCATCCGGGTCGGCCACCAGTTCCGTACGCGCGATGCGCTCGTGGCGCGCTTCATTCATGGCCAAGCGTCTTGCTGTCTGGAACAGGAACGCGCGGGGCGACTCGATGTTCGCCACGTCGCTCGCGCAGAGGCGGGCAAAGCTCTCTTGTGTGAGGTCCTCTGCGCGATTGGGCGACCAGCGCTCCAAGAAGCGGCGAAGACGAGGAGCCTCGGCAGCAAACATTTCGCTTAAGAGACGAGCCGAACTCATCACCCTCTCCAGGCAACGCCGGCCGTCAGCGCTGAGGAAGGCTGCGTCAAGCCGAAAATGGCATTATCCTAAGATCGGCTTACGGGCCGCACAATGGCCCGTCGAAGCAAAAAGACGCGCGTGGCGTCTCTGCATGACGAATCCTACCAACGGCTCGTTGAGCTTCTGGTGCAGCGCAGGCGTGCGACAGGGAAAAGCCAGCAAGTCGTCGCCGATGAGCTCGGTTGGAATCAGTCGATCATCGCAAAAATAGAGACCGCGCAGCGGCGGATGGACGTTGTGGAGCTGTTGCGCATTGCCGACGTGGTAGGCTTTGACGCCATCAAGTTTATGCAGGAGGTGAGGCGCACCATGGTTTCGGCGGGCGAGTTGTCCGGTTAGTTGCAGAGTTCTTTTGGCAGCAGATCGGGTGCGCGCTGGCGCAGTGTCAATTCGTCAAGCACTTCGATGCCATCTGGCAGCTTGCAATGGGAAATTTTCCCCGGCGTCATGATGATCCAGTCAAAGTCGCCCTGGAGCAGCATAGTCTGCGCTTCTTCCAGTCGCCGCAGTGTGATGCTGGGGCAAAGCCTAATCAAAAGCCGAACCTCGCCTTGGTTAGCGTAGGCGAGATCCAACTCTCCTCTACGCGTGCCGCGGACTCGCGCAACGAGCTTCCAGGTGTGACTGCTCCAATGTGAATCTCGTTCACGCATTGTGTCCATCCAGGTAAGCCGAAAATGGCATAATGCTATTTTCGCCTTATCGCGTCCTTCAGTGACGCGTGCAACCGGCAAATCGAGCTTCGGCTCCTTGCATAATGCTGCTTACAAGCGGTTCGTGAAGCTGCTCGTCGATGAGCGCCTTGCCCGCGATTTGAAGCAGCAGGCCGTTGCAGATCAGCTCGGCTGGAATCAATCGGTTATCGCCAAAATTGAAGCGGCACAGCGGCGGGTGGACTTTGTCGAGGTTGTCCTCATTGCGGAAGCCGTTGGATATGACGCTGCGCTCCTGGTAGCAAAGACCCGATTGATCCTGCTGGAGGAGGGCGCACTGCCCTAATTGTGCGGGGCCTGCCTTCGGCTCGCAATAGGTCTGATCAGGTCTATCGACGGATCGGGGCGATCGCGGTTCCATCGTGTCGTTGAAACCAGAAACGACGGCTGATTTTCTTGCGACCCCTTCCCAAACCCCGGCTGGTGATCGATCCGATCGACCGCCGCATCTTGCGTGCGATGCTGCTCGATGCGCGCATTCAAAACCAAGATCTCGCCGCCAAGGTGAACCTGTCGCCTAGCGGGTGCCTGCAGCGCGTGCGCCGGCTTGAGAAGGAGGGGATCATCCGCCGCTACGTCGTGGACATCGATGAACACGAGTTAGGTTCCTGGGTCACGCTTTGGGGTGAGATCGTGCTCACCCCGGAAGGCCGCGCGCAGCGCAAGGTGCTTGAGCGAGCGTTTGATGCAGCGCCCGAGGTCATAGAGGCGCGCCAGTTGGTGGGGCGCGCAGACTATTTGTTGAAGGTCGTGAGCCGCGAAGCGGGGGCCTGGCCCATATTGTTGCAGCGCATTGATGCTGACGCGCGGTTCATCGCCACTTCAACTGTGCAGATCGAAGCAGGCATCGCGAAGCGCTTTGGCACGCTGCCGCAGCTTGAGGCAGGACAGTAGCGAGGCCGCAACAGGGCCACGGGACGCGGGGGGCCAAAATGGGGCAAGAACCGATTGTTTGATCAGGAGATGAAGCGGGAGAGAACAGACGTTCGACGCAGAACTAGTGGCATGAGGGTTCAAAGCGATCACCGTAGCTGCGCACTCCGTTCAGAGAAGCTTCTTCCAATTTTATGAGAGAGCGGGCTGATCGCCTCTTATAGTTTGAGCTGGGGCTCAGTGTCTCCGCAGGGCAATGATGACTGATTCAGCGTTTATGGCGTTCGCATTTGATCCGAGGACTTGGTTGTTCGGCGGGTTGGTGCTGTTCGGCGGCATCGTGGGATTTGCCGAGTTCTCGCAATGGACCGCTGCTCGCCGCGCGCGTCGCGCAGAGCGCGACGGCGACGACCAGCAGGGCGATTGACTGAAACTCCTTCGCTAACGCAGCAGCCGCGCGGCTGGCCGTTGCGGCGGCGCGTCAATTTGCGCCAGAACTCGCTAGTGCCGGTTGCGCATGAGGCCTTTGTTTACGCTCCGCCTGCATGAGCCGGTTGGCCCTTACGCCTTCAAGAAGTCCGCGACCGCAAAGGTGAAGTCGACATAGGCCTCGATCGGATCGAGTTCGTCGATGTCGAAGCCACCGGCGTTGGCGATATCGGGCAAAGTCTGTTGGAACGCCTGGAAGCGCGTGTTGATGGCGGCGGCGCCCGGAAGCCGCGGCGCTTCCGTCCCGTCGATCCGCGCATCCTCAGCCAGCGCACGCACAAAATAGTCGCGTGCATAGCGGATGAGCTTGGGCGCGTCGGCCTCGTGCGCGACCGGATCGACGCCGGCAAGGTCCGAGAGATATTTGCCGAGCACATGTTTGGAGCGGACCATCACCAGCGTCTGCTTGCGCTTTTGTCTTCGTCCGCCGAAGCGCTGTGCGCCTAGGAAGAGCCCAAGCTCAAACGGCATGTTGAAGCGTGGCAGGCCGTCTTTGTTAGGCTCCGTACGCGACAGATCATGGATGCCAAAGTCGCATTCCTCGATCAGTTTGCAGAGCCGCTCATAGCGCATGACGCCTTTGCCGCTGTCCTCAAGCGCCGAGCGCGGTCGAAAACCGCAGGCAAAGCAGGTGAAGACGAGCGCAGAGAAGAGCGGCTTGTACTCTTCGTCAAACGGGCAGTTCAAGAAAACCGGCGGCAGGCTCACTTCGCAGCTTGCACCGCCGCGCGCACCGCCGCACGGATTTCGGCCGCGCTGCGGTTCTTAGGCTTGCCCGCAGGCGTCGCCACCGTCACGTCGACATCGCCGATGCGCACGGTGTTGGGGCTAGCCTTGTCACCCTTGCGGGCCGGGGTTTTCTTGAGCGGCTTCATGGTTGTTGAACTTAAGGTTTACGCAGCAATTTACGAGCCCGTTCGATCCGGTCCTTGAGGCCGTCCTGGAAGCCCGGATCAGATTTGCGGCGCTCGATATGGTCGTGGATCGCCGCCCGGATCACCTCCGAGACCGGCATATCCTCAACATTGGCGACGGTCTCCAGCGCGTCGGCCTGCTCGGGCGAGAGCCGGATGGTCATAGCTTTGCTGGCTTTCATGATTGAAATCATTATAGCTTGGCGCCCCTCTTGTCAACAACCGTGGTGGCATGGTATCAAGTAACCATGAACACGATGGAGAGTTCCTCATGAGTGACCGGGACGAGGACGAACGTGGCAATGAGCGGGGCCGCCCCGACCGCGATCCACCTGGGCCGCGCAAGTTCCAGATTCAAATCGACCGCGCTCATTACGCGGTCACCGACCCTTCGATGACGGGCGCTCAGCTTCGCCAAGTGCCGCCGACGCCAATCGGTCCTGACCGCGATCTCTGGCAGGTCGTGCCGGGCGGCACCGACATCAAGATCGGTGACGCTGACGTGGTCGAGATCCGAAACGGCCTTCGCTTCTTCACCGCGCCTGCGCAAATCAATCCGGGCGCCGGAGTCTGAATCCCCAATGGCGCTGCCACAGCTCGATCAGGCCTATCTCGCCGACAGAAAGATCGCCCACCAAGTCAGCGTGGAGGCGGGGATGATTTGCGTGCTGCTGCCGGGCTTTCAGTTGCCGCCGGGCTACACGCAGAGCCGCTCGGATCTGCTGCTGCGGCTAAGCGCCGGCTATCCCGATGTCGCGCCCGACATGTGGTGGTTTGATCCGCCGGTTCTGCGCAGCGACGGCCAGCAGATAGCCTGCACGCAAGTGACGGAAAGCCATCTGGGGCGTACTTGGCAGCGTTGGTCGAGACATCTGGAGCCGGGCCAGTGGCGTTCGGGCATCGATTGCATTGAGAGCTTCTTGGCGCTCATTCGCAGCGACCTTACACGCTCCGCGCCGGGACGCGCCGCATGAAGCAAACTGGCGCCGTCACTCTGGTTCTGTCCGAAGCGCTTGCCGGCGAACTCGCGGACGCGAGCCGTTCGCGCGTTGAGAGCGCGGGCGTGCTCTTGGCCAGTCTCATATCCACGCCTGAGGGAAACCTGCGTGTGCTTGGACGCGAGATACGTTGGGTCGATGAGGACGCCTATCTCCTGCGCGAGCCCGACGCATTGTCGATCCGCTCCGACGGCTATGTCGCGCATCTGGCCAGTGCAGAGGCCGAGCAGGCGGTTGCGCTCTGGACCCATACGCATCCACACGCGCCGCCGGTGCAGAGCCTGGCGGATCGCGGCGTCGATCGCGACATCGCCGAACTTTTTCGCCTGCGCAGCGGCAGCGGACGCTATGGCGCGCTCATCGTCTCGCCCGACGCCGGCGGCGATGTCGCCTTTTCAGGTTTCGTCGAGGACGAGGAAGGGGCTGCGCACGCCTTTGACCGGCTCTGGCGCGTCGGCGACCGGCTGCGCCTGAAGCCTCGCTATGGCGCGCCTTGGCAGGGCGTTGACGCCGAATTTGACCGCAACGTGCGCGCGTTCGGCGGCGCCGTGCAAGCGACGCTCGGCGACATTCACGTAGGTATTGTCGGGACCGGCGGCACCGGTTCTGCAGTGGCTGAACAATTGGTGCGCTTGGGCGTGCGGCGATTCACGTTGCTTGATCCCGATCACCTTTCTCAGAGCAATCTGACGCGCGTCTATGGATCGACGCCCGCCGACGTCGGCCGCCCCAAAGTGGACGTGCTCGCCGACCACCTGACGCGCATCGCGCCAACAACAGAATGCAGGCGCCTGCAAGCGACGCTGATGATGGAGGGTGCGGCGCGGGCGATGACCGATTGTGATCTCATCTTCGGCTGCACCGACGACAACGCCGGCCGTCTCGTTCTGTCGCGGCTGGCGACCTATGCGCTAACACCCGTGATCGATTGCGGCGTCCTGCTTTCCTCCGGCGCGGATGGGGCATTGTCGGGTATTGATGCGCGGGTCACCTATTTAGCGCCGGGGCAAGCCTGTCTCGTCTGCCGCGGCCGCATCGACACAGCACGCGCGGCCGCGGAACTGATGACGCCTGAAGAACGCGTGCGCTTGGCCGATGAAGGCTATGCGCCCGCGCTCGAAGGTGTGGAGCCGGCCGTTGTCAACTTCACCACCTGGGTGGCGGCGGCCGCCGTCAGTGAGTTGATCGAACGCTTGACGGGTTATGGGTCAAGCCCCGCGCCCAGCGAGCTTCTGCTTCGCCTGCACGACCGCGAGATTTCGCAAAACCGCGCCGAACCGGGCGAGCGCCACTATTGTCACCCCGCGTCCGGCAAATGGGGGCGCGGCGCGGGCGAGCCTTTCCTTGACCTGACGTGGACCCGATGAGCCAAATTAAGTGGTGGCAGTGGCTGCCGATCTTTCCCTGGCGCATCGTGGCCTCGGTCGAGGCAGCGCCCGACATTCCCGAACGCTTACCGAGGAACGGCGCGGTGCTTGTCGGCACGCGCGCCAAGCCCAAATGGCTCGCCTTCGACTGCCCGTGCCGGAGCGGTCACCGAATCTCAATTCCGCTCGATCCCAATACCCGCCCGCATTGGACCGTCACCGATCTTGAGACGCTTTCTGTGCATCCCAGCATTGATTTCACGGCGCCGGGCCGACGGTGTCACTATTTTATAAGGCGCGCACGCGTCCAATGGGCCCGCGACAGCGTGCCTAAGAGGTAGGGAAGAGGGAAATGGCGAGCGAGACAAACGGCAACGAGGCCGGAGACGGTCAGCCAGAGGAGGGCGAAGCCAACAGCGGCCAGCGGCCAGCGCCGGCGCTGAAGACGCCCATGTTTCAGGCCTCACATTCGGACCGCTATCTGCGCCAATCCCTTATCAAGAAGATCGAACAGGCGACCAGCCGGCGTCTTATTTGCTTTGTCTGCGGCGAGGACGCGCTCATCAAGCGCGACGATACGCTGGGCTTCGTCGATCTCTTGACCAATGTGAACGAAGGCGAAGATCTCTCGCTTCTGCTGCACACGCCGGGCGGCGATCCGGACGCGGCTGAGAAGCTCATCACGCTCGTGCACAAGAAGGTCGATGGCGCGACGCTCCACGTCATTGTGCCAGACTACGCGAAAAGCGCGGGCACCTTGATGGCGCTTGGCGCCAACAAGATCATCATGAGCGACTCCTCCGAACTCGGGCCGATTGATCCCCAGATCATTCTCGAAGACGGACGCGGCAACCGCATCAATCATTCGGTGCTTTGCTTCTTGGACGCTTACGAGACGCATGAGGCCGCACTCCGCGCCAATCCCGACGACCCGGTCGCCCGCATGATGCTGGCCAAACTCGATCCCGCGACCGTCAAGATGTTCGAGGCTGTTCGCGCGCGAGCCCGCAAGTTCGCGGAGACCCAGTTGCAGCAATGGATGTTTCGCGGCGGATCGGGCAACGTCACCAAGATCGCCAACGACTTGATGGACACCAAGCGCTTTCCCTCGCATGGGCAAATGGTCGGCTACGAAGATGCGATCGATCTGGGGCTGGTTGCTGAATATTTGCCACCGACCGATCCGCTTTGGGCCGACTATTGGCAACTCTATTGCCTGCAGCGCTTGGCGGTCAAAGATGCCGAGCGCCTGTTCGAATCCAACTGGGTTTCGCTGACGTTTTGATCGCAACTTGTTTGGGCCGCCGCAGTACCGTCGGCTAGTCACTCACGCAGCATCGCCCGGTACGCATGTGCGCTGGCGACCATTTTGGCTGCCAGCGCCTCGGACGTGCCGGGCGTCTCGCCCGATACCCAGAGACGGATAAATCCAATCTGGCTGTCGGCGAGGCGGATGGCATCATTGCGTTCAAGCGTGGCGTCGCGCGCCATGATGAGATCGGCGAGCACGCGCACCAGGCGTGTTGCGAACTTGCCTTGCAGGACATCGAGCGCGCCGCGCCGCTGCTGCCAGAAATGCTCCAGCAGACCGACGAGACGTTCGTCGTGGCCCTCGCTCATCAGCGCGTCGGCCAGAACCGACAGCGGACCTTTCATCGCTTCCAGGAGAAGCGCATCGCGGTCGTCGAAGTGGCTGTAGAGCGTTGATCGCGCCACACCTGCTTCGCGCAGCAAGTGCGCCACTGGCGGCCGGGCGCGGCGCGTCGAGAGCACCAAGCGGTTGAACGCCGCGACGATCGCCAGGCGCGTGTTGGATGCTGGCCGATCCATAAATTCTCTCCGACCGAACTTTTGACTTCAGAAGTTCGTGGGGCCGAACGGGCGTCCCGCTTATGAGCACTCCTAGCACGGCAGGGGGCAGGGGCTATGGACCAGATCGACAAAGGCGGCGGCAGTAACGACCGGACGGCTGGCGTCTCGCTTGCTCTGGCTTCGGCTCTGTCCGTCGCCGTCATGGCGCATCACCCGAGCGACTTTGATTCGCGGCTGGGGGCGCCTGTCCACGCCGCGATGATCCTGCTCATCATTATCTCACTCGCGGGCTATGCCCGTCTGGCATGGCGCTGTGGTCTGCAGCGCTTCTCTGTGTTTGTGGGCCTCGTGGCCTACGCGATGGCGTCAATGGCCAACGTGCTTGCGGGCACAATTAACGGCTTTGTCGCTCCAGCTTTGCACGCGCGCGCAGCCTCAGAAGACGTGTTGCGTCTGTGCTGGGAGTTCAACCAAGCGCTGGCCAATGGCGCAGTCTATGGGGTCGCGGTGGCGATCACGGTTTGGAGCGTTCAGTTGTTCCGCCTCGGCGCCATAGAACGTGTCATCGCCATCGCGGGCCTCGCGATTGGCGCCGTAACGGCGACCCTGCTGGTCTCGGGCGCGATGGCGATGAACGTCGCCGGCGCGTTCGTCATCTACGCGTTGCAGGCGCTATTCGGCGTAATGGCGGGCGCAGTGCTTATTCGAGGGCGCACATCGTCGAACGAGACATCATTGGGTGGCCGCAGCGAAGTCGTTTAAATGTTTTTTCCGCAGGGTTGGCGCCAAGACGGGTAGATCGAGTGCTTTGTGCAGTCTTCAAAGAGAGCCGCTGCGCTTCAGCGCGCATCGTGCGTTCAAGGCGGTTCTGAGTGAAGCGTCAGCTTCGAGCGTTTCCATCGCCAAGGCGAAGCCTTCCGCCATCAGGCTGGCGCCGATTTCTTCCCAATGATTGAACTGCCCGCTGTCGGCAAGCGCCAGCGCGCGCACACGGATTGCCTCGGTAGTGTTTGCGTTCATTCAACTTCCTATTGCGCGTGGCGTGGGGCCCCGCGCCGCGCTTCTCGCGGGTGCGTGCAACGACTGCAGGTCTCGGCATCGCGCGTAGCGCACCGCCGCTCGGCGTCACTTGGCCAGGACATTGGCAATCCTCAATATTGCCGCCGCGCTTTAGCCGCGCCGCTTGGGTTAGTGTGGCGCACGAGCGAGGCGTGCGGTGCGATCACACATCCACGCGGCGCGCAATGTTGGAGGAAGGTCATGAAAGCGGCATCGAGATTTCTGATCGCTACGGCGGCGGCGATGGTGCTCGCCAATTGTCAGGCTCAACAAGCGGCCCCGCCGGCGCCGGTGAGGCAGGCTGCGACCGCAGCGGGCGCACCCGCTGACAGCGCCGCCCAACGTCTCGGCGGCGACCGCTATGTCGTGCGTTTCGCCGCGGACGGCGCCCATGTGGCGCTCGCGTTGGGCGCAGACGGCGCGATTTTGCAGCGCGACGAGACCCTGGCCTATAGGCCGCGCACGCAAGCGCCGGATGCGTTCTTGTCCGCGCCCGCATCCGCGGCCGAGGATTTCGTAGACGCTGTGCTGCGCGGTGAAACCGCTGCCTATCGCCAAAGCGGCCAGGCTCTGGTGGATGCGCTCAACGCGGTGCAGTCGCGCATGGATCCGGCGCGGTTCGCCTTGGCGCAGACCCACGTAGCCGAAGCGATGGCGGCGCTTGGGCGCAACGACGCACCAGCTGCGGCGCTCGCGGCGATGGAGGCCTATAGGGTGCTCGAAGAAAGTACGGCGCCAGCCACGCGCGCTCAGCCGATCGAAGTGGCGTTGCTTGACTATTCTGGCTTCAAACTGGCTGCCCTGGCGCTCCCGGGCCGTCCCAATTGGACCGAGGCCGCTACAGCGGCCGCGTTCTCCGCCCAGCAATGGGACGCGATCCGCGCGCGCGTCTCAGATGGGGCGGTGGCCGATATGATGAGCGAGTTGCAACACGCGCTTAGAGTAGCAATCGAGCGCCGCGATGCGGCCGCTTTGGGCGCGGCGGCGCGGGTCCAGCTCGCCGCCGTGGATTTGTTGGAACGTTATTTTGACGACACCTACAAAAGAGGTGAGGGCGCAGTCGCCCCGATCGCCGCGAACTGATCTGGCTCAGAGCCCATGGGCTTTACGATGGTCGGAATGTTTGTGGCGTAAACTGTCGCCGTCGCCGCGCCGCAGCGCCAGAAAGAGCGCCAGGGCGCTTGTGCTGACAATCGCGACGGCGAGAAAGGCCGGTGCAAAATGCGCGGCTAGCGGCGGCGCATGCGGGGCCGGATCGCCACCGGCTTGCAGCACGCTGGCCCCGACCGCAATGCCCAACGTGATCGCGGCTTGCTGCGACACCGCGGCCAAGCTGGTGGCCCGGCTCATGTCGGCCTCGTCGATCTCGGCATAGGCGACGCCGTTGGCGGCGGTGAAGACCGCAGCCTGGGCCGCACCCGCCAACAGCAGCAAGGCAAGCAACCACGGCGAATAATCTTGGAATGCAGCAAAACCCGCGACGCAAGCGCCGCTTGCAAGCGTGCCTGCCGCCAAGACCGGGCGAAAGCCGAAACGGTCGATCAAGCCGGGCGCGAGACCCCGCATGATGAGGCTGCCCAGCGCGAACACGGCAGAGAGCGCGCCAGACATGATGATGCTGAAGCCGAATCCCAGTTGGAACAGAAGCGGCAGCAGGAAGCTCAGCGCGCCGCCGCTGGTTCGAAACAACAGTCCGCCGATGACCCCGACCCGGAATGTCCGCCAATCGAAAAGACGAGGATCGAGCAAGGGCGCAGGCGCGCGAAGCGCATGGCGCCAGTAAAGCACAAGACCGGCGCCGCCGGCCAAGATGAGCGCCGCCGCCGCTTGTGTGGCGATCAGGTGATCCCCGAGCGCCGACATGCCGAACAACGCCGCGCCAAGACTTGCGCCCGCAAGCGCAAAGCCCGGCCAATCGAAGCGCGGGTGCGGCTCTACCGGCGGGCTTGGCAGAAAGCGCCATGCCAGCGCCAATCCCAAAACTCCGATCGGCAGATTGATCAGGAATATCCATCGCCAGCCAACGCTGGCGGCGACTATCGACCCGACGAGCGGCCCCAGCGCCGGTCCAAGCAGCGCAGGCAAGGTGATGAACGTCATCGCCCGCACCAGCTCTTGCTTGGGCGTACTGTGCAAGACGATGAGACGCCCGACCGGGGTCATCATCGCGCCGCCGAAGCCCTGGATGGCGCGCGCCAGCACGAGCCCCGAGAGATTTGTTTGCATGGCGCAGAGCAACGAGCCCAGAAGGAAGACGCCGATCGCGGCCATGAACACCGGCTTGGCGCCGATCCTGTCGGCGAGCCAACCACTCATGGGGATGAACACCGCCAGCGCCACCAGATAGCTCGCGAGCGCAAGTTTCAGCGACAAAACCGGTGCATTGAGCGCCCCAGCGATGGTCGGCAAGGCCGTCGCCAGCACTGTAGCGTCAGTCGTCTCCATCAGCAGCGCCGCCGATACGATGAGCGGGGCGAGCGCAGGCGATCTTGGTGCGGCGTGCGTCATCGCCAGTTCTTCATTGTCATGGCGTGGGGGGCGGGGCGCGCCAGCGCTCCACCAGCGAGAACAAGAAGGAGGCCGACCACGCAAGCAACAAAATGCCGATCAGCGAGGACAAACTCGACATCAAACGGATCTCGCCCTCAGGCGTGACATCCGTCGAACCTAACGACGAATAGGTCTCCGCGGCAAAGATGAAATATTCCGCCGGCGTCAAAACGCTTTCGCTCCGGAGCCTGCCGATACCGATAAGTTCGGCCACCCCATAGATACCGGCAAAGAGCCCGATCTCGGCCGCATGTATGAGAAGCAGCGCGCTCAGCACCCACACGAGGATCGCGTGATTGGGCCAGCGCCGCGTCCGCGCGAAAGTGTCGAGGCGGCTGATCGCCTCGTAGTGAAACAACGTGCACACAAGTACGACGATTGCGGTGAGAATGATGGATAGTGTCAGCGCCAAGCTCGTTGCTCCAACCTAGCCCGGCACGTGCGCTCCGAGGATCGCGCCGGCGACTTCATGCCGGACCTGATTGAGAAGCCCCGCGTCGCACTCTACTATAGGTGCGCGTTTGCAAAGCCAGTTTTCGGAGGCGCGCCATGCGGTCAATTTTCCTCGCGGCGGTGTTCTTGAGCGCCGCGGCGGCGCCAGCGCGCGCGACGCCGGCGCCGCTGTGCGGCGGTCATGTAAGCGAAATAGCCGGCGTGGTGGTTGAGACCGGCGCGGTCGATGCGCGCATCGAAGTGCGCGTGCGCGACCTGGCCGGAGGTCCGCTCGCCGCCAGCGGTTCGGTTTCGACCGTCATTGGCGCAAACCCCATGCGTTTGTCGCTCGCGCCGATAGGCGGCAACGTGCTGGCGGTGATCGCCCCGGCAATCCCGCCGGAGGGTGATTTCGCCATCCTGCACTTGCGCCTCGCAGACGGCCGATCCTTGAAGATACGCACCCCTTTGAACCAGATCGGCGCCGGCTGTTTACGCTGACGCACGCCCATTGCGCGCATTACCGATACCCAATGTCCAGTTCATGTGACGCCCATGCGGGACTTGATAAGCGCTGGCGTTACACGCTGACGCCCGCCGGGTGAAAGCCGTTGCCGCGTGATTAACAATCTCGCGCAATATTG
Organism: Hyphomonadaceae bacterium; assembly: GCA_020848895.1. Classification (GTDB taxonomy): domain Bacteria; phylum Pseudomonadota; class Alphaproteobacteria; order Caulobacterales; family Aquidulcibacteraceae; genus Vitreimonas. Next base: position 19,559 of record JADLHI010000449.1, on the reverse strand, counting down.
GTCTCATCGGATCAAACTGGGGCGTCACGGCCGATGCGGCAAACGACAAGACTCTTTGCGAGCGTGGGACTTGCGGCGCTCGGCGCATGCGCAAGTCCCGCCATCGATGAGGCAACGCCGCATCTGCTCGCGGGGGAAGTGGTCAACGCCGCCTCGCCGCTTGCCGACACCTTGGACGGTCTGCGCGGACGCTCCGACGGGATGCTGGAAGGGGCGCCGCTCAGCGATATCGACGTCGCGGCATGGGCGGTGCGCCGAAGTCCAGCGCTGCGTCTGGCGCGGGCGCAAGCGGGCGTCGCAACCGCGCAAGCCTTTGCGGCCGGCCTGTTGCCCGACCCACAATTGCAACTCGCCTACGACCACCCCACCAATGTTAGCGCGTTCGATGCGTTGAGCGCAGGTCTTAGCCTCGATGTCGTGACGGCGCTGATCAATCATCCTAACGCCCGCGCCCGCATGCGCGCCGAACAGCAACGCATCCGCCTTGAAATGGCGTGGACCGAGTGGAGCGCTGCGATGCAAGCGCGCGACGCCGCCATTCGCGTCATTTATTTGCGCCGCCAAGTCGAGGTCGCCGCGCAAGCGGTCGCCGACACCCAGGTGCAATTGCGCGCCTATGAGCGCGCCGTCGCTGATGGAGACGCCCGGCTCGACGATCTGGCGCTCCGGCGCATCGGTTATCTCGACGCCGTCGATCGCCATGCCACGCTTGAACGCGACCTCGCCGGCGCCGAGACGGAATTGGGCGCGTTCTTGGCGCTGGGGCCCGACGAACAGGCGCCGTTAGTCGGTGATCTCACGCTTCACGACCCAGCCGATCTCGACGCCGCCCATTTGTTCGAGGTCGCCCTGTCAACGCGCGGCGATCTCGAAGCTTTGCGTTCAAGCTACGAGGCCAATGAAGCGAGCCTGCGATTTGCGCGCGTCGCGGCCTTGCCCTTGCCCACGCTCTCCTTGTCGCGCGCGCGCGACACCAGCGATGTGCGCACCAGCGGCGTCGGCTTAAGTTTCATCTTGCCGCTTTGGAACCGCGGCCGGGGCGACATCGCCATAGCCCGCGCGACGCGGGCGGAACTGCAGGCCGACTACGATCAGCGCGTGTTTCAATCGCGCGCCGACATCGCGCTGCAGGTTGGGAGTCTAAGACGGATCGCAGCCCAACGCGCGATTCTGGACGCGGAGGTGGCCGCCCTCGCGCGCGAGACCGACATCTTGCGCACCGCGGCGGAGAACGGCGACGTGCCTGTCCTGACCTACGAAACCGCGCGCGCCAGCCTGCTCGACAAGCGCCTGGCCGCGATCGCTTTGGCGGCCGCCCAGGCCCAAGGCGAGGCCGCGCTTGAAGGCTTGGTCGGCAGGCTCTTATTCATCGGAGATCGGCAATGAGAGCGCGATGCGCAGGGGGCGCGGCGATCGCGCTTGGCCTTTTTCTTGGCGCCTGCGGGCCCGCCGCACAAGATGCGCCAGCCGCCGCCGGCGCGCCGGTGCGCGTCGAGGCCGCGGCCGCAAGCGAGCGCCAAGAGCGGCTTGCTGCTTTCGGCGCCATAGAGATTTCCCCCGATCACAGCCGCACCATCTCGCTTTCCTATGAGGCCGTCATCGTCAGCCTGCGCGCCGCTCCCGGTCAGGCGGTGGCGTCTGGGGCGCCGCTCATCGAGGTGCGGCCGACGCCTGCAGTTGTGCTGGAGCAAAGACGGGCGCTCGAGGCGCTGCGCTTTGCGCGTGAGGACCACGCACGCGTCACCCGGTTGCGCGCGCAAAGCCTTGCGACCAACGCCGACCTCGCCGCAGCCCAACAAAACCTCGCGGTCGCCGAGGCCACCGCCAACGACTTGGACGCCCGCATCGGCGCAGGCGGCGTGCGCGTCATCCGCGCGCCGATCGCAGGACTTGTCGAGGCCTTGGATGTTGAGGCAGGCGCTATCGTGCCGGCGGGGGCGGCGCTTGCGCGCGTGGGCGATGCACAAAGCTTGCAGGCCCGCTTCGGCGTCGAGATCGAGGATCTCGCCGCCATTGCGCAGGGCGCCAGCACGCTGGTGGAGGATCTACGCGGCGAAGTCTCGGTCGAAGGCCGCGTCGCGCGCGTGCTGCGGCGCGTCGATCCCACGACGCGGCTTGCGGAAGTGACTGTGACGCTGCCTGCCGACGCCTCCTTTCTGCCGGGCGCGCCGGTGCGGGGCCAGATCGCGCTCGGGGCGCCGCGCAACGTCATCACCTTGCCGCGCGCGGCCATTGTCTATGACGGCGAGCGCGCCGGCGTCTTCGTTGTCCAGCAAGGCGCGGCGCGGCGCGTTGATGTGCGCACTGGCGCTGAGTTTGGCGACCGCATCGAAATCGTGAGCGGTCTGGACCTTGGCCAGCAGGCCATCGTCGAAGGCGGGGCAAGTCTTGCCGACGGCGCCCCCGTCACCATCGAAGCACCGGCCGCGCCATGATCGATTGGCTCTTCGCGCACCGGCGCTCGCTCGTCTTCGTGCTGTTGGCCGTAGCACTCGCCGGCGCGGGGCTCGCGTTCCGCATGCCGGTGTCGCTCTTTCCCACCATCGACTTTCCCCGCGTCGTGGTCAGCATCGACGCTGGCGACAGGCCCGTCGACCGCATGGTGATCGAGGTCACGCGCCCGCTCGAACAATCATTGCGCGAAATTCCAGGGGTCCGGCGCATCCGCTCGACCAGTTCGCGCGGCTCGGCCGAAATTTCGATCACGTTCGGATGGCGCGACGACATGGTCGCAGCGATGCTGCAGACCGACGCCCTCATTGCGCGCACCTTGCCGGACCTGCCTGCAGGCGTCGTCTATCGCGTGCGCCGCATGGACCCGACCGTGTTTCCTTTTCTGGGCGTCAGCCTCACGTCGCAAAACGCCGATCAGGTCCGTCTGCGCGACATCGCACAGTTTCAGATTGCGCCCGCGATCTCCGCGATCGAGGGCGTGGGCCAGGTCGAAGTGCTGGGCGGGCGCCAAGCCGAGATTCAAGTCGATATCGACCCTGAGCGTTTGCGTGCGCTGGGGCTCACCGCAACCGATGTGGCCCAGGCGCTGAGCGCCAATAACCTCGTCGCTTCAGTCGGCCGCATCGAGGATCGTCACCGCCTCTACCTGACGCTGGTGCAATCGCAGCTCGCGTCGCCCGAAGAGGTGGGCGCCACCATTCTGCGCACAGGGCAGGCCGGCATTGTCGAACTCTCCGACGTGGCGGTGGTGCGAGAAGGAGTGGCGCCAGATTTTACCCGCGTCAGCGCCGACGGGCGCGAAGCGGTGTTGATCAATGTTCGCCAACAGCCCGGCGCCAATACTGTCGCGCTCGCCAGCGCCGTTCGCGCCGAGCTTGCAAGCTTGCGCCAGCACCTGCCGGGCGATGTCCGTCTCGCCAATTATTATGATCAATCCGAACTGGTGACGCAGGCCGCTGGCAGCGTCCGCGACGCCATCCTGATTGGGGCGCTGCTGGCGGCGGCGGTGCTGTTCGGCTTCCTGCGCCAGGCCAAGATCACCGTCGTCATCGCGCTCATCTTGCCGCTCGTCTTGGCCGCCAGCGTGCTTGGGCTCTCGGCGCTCGGGCAGAGTTTCAACATCATGACGCTGGGCGGCATGGCCGCCGCGGTCGGGCTCATCATCGACGACGCGGTCGTCATGCTGGAGCACATCGCCAAGCGCTCTGCCGCTGGCGACGGCGATGTCCGCCACGGCGCTGGTGAAATGATAAAGCCCCTGACGGGTTCATCGTTCGCGACCGTCGTCGTGTTCGCGCCGCTTGCGTTTGTCGACGGCGTGACCGGCGGTTTTTTTCGCGCGCTCGCCGTCACCATGGCGATCGCGCTCTTTGTGTCCTACTTCTGTGCGCTCATCATCGTGCCGTTCGCGGCTCAGCATCTCCTCTCGCGCGATCAGGCCGAGCGCCTTGAACATGGCGGGCCGCTACTGGAGCGTCTGCGCGGCGGCTATAGTCGGCTGTTGGGCCTCATCTTGTCGCGTCCTGTCATTCCTCTTGTCGTGGTCGCCGCCTTCATCGTCGTGGGGGGGCTTGCTGCAACGCGGGTCGGCTCGGGCTTCATGCCGGCCATGGACGAAGGCGGCTTTATTCTCGACTACAAGGCGCCGCCTGGAACGTCGTTGACGGAAACCGACCGGCTCGTGCGTCTTCTAGAGGAAGAGGTGCGCGCTACGCCCGAAGTGGTGAGCTATTCGCGCCGCACTGGTCTCCAACTTGGCGGCGGCATAACCGAGGCCAATGAGGGCGATCTCTTCATTCGCCTGCGCCCCTTGCCGCGCCGCGACATCGAAACCGTCATGAGCGATTTGCGGGCAAGGCTCTCGGCGCGCGTCCCGGCATTGCAGGTTGAAACCGCTCAATTGATGGAGGATCTGATCGGCGACCTCATCTCCAATCCCCAGCCTATCGAGATCAAGCTCACGGGCGCGCCTGCCGCCGATCTAATGCCGATTGCCGAAGCGGTGGCGCAACGGGCCGCAAGCGTGGCCGGCGTGGTTGAGGTCTTCAACGGCATCCTCATCGCCGGCGACGCCATCGATATCAGGATCGACCGCACCCGCGCCGCGATCGAAGGCTTGACGCCTGAGGAGGTCCGCGCGGCCATCGAAAGTCAATTGGGCGGCGTGACGCCAAGCGGCATCCAAGTCGATGAAAAAATTGTCCCAGTGCGCGTGTGGGCCGGGGGCGACGTGCGCGAGCGGCTCTCCCGTTTGCAGGATTTGACCATCCGCACCCAGGCGGGCGCCGTGTTGCCACTGTCGCGCGTCGCCGACATTTCCATCGCCGTGGGACAGCCTCAAATCGTGCGCGAAGACCTGCGTGACATGATCGCCGTCACCGCCCGCCTGGAAGGACGCGATCTTGGCTCGGCGATCGGCGACATTCGTGTTGCGCTCCGGCAAGTGAGCTTGCCGCCGGGTGTGACGATCTCCTACGGGGGTCTATACCAAGAGCAGCAGAAATCGTTTCGCGATCTCGCCATCGTGCTCGCGGCGGCCGCGCTGCTTGTGGCTGCGCTGTTGCTTTACCTTTATGAGAATACAGCCATCGTCGTCTCGATCATGAGCGTCGCGGGGCTTTCAGCACTCGCGGTCTATCTGGGGCTTTGGTTGACGGGAGTGGAACTCAACATCTCCGCGCTCATGGGCATGACCATGATCATCGGCATCGTCACCGAGATCGCGATTTTCTATTTTGCTGAAATCGACGCCGGGCGACGCGCTGAACCCGACGAACTCATCGCTGCCGGCATGGCGCGTCTGCGTCCCATTTTGATGACGACGCTGATCGCGATCCTCGCACTTGCGCCGCTGGCGTTGGGGTTGGGGGCGGGGTCGGCGATGCAGCGCCCGCTCGCCATCGCCATCATTTCAGGACTGGTGTTTGCAGCCCCGCTTGCGCTCTTGATCATGCCGGCCATCTATCTCGGCGCCAGCAGGGCAGGCGGCTGGCGCTGGCCGTCCCGCAAAGCCGCGCCGGCGGGCGGCGCTGAAGGCTGAGATTGCCGAACCGTATAGCCGCAGACACGTGCGGCGAAGGGCAAGCGCGACATTCTGCAACCGTCGCTCACCCCCCCGCGACGTTGCAAAGAGGTCCCCCATGAAGAAATCCACCATTACAGCCCTGGCAGGCGGCGCGCTGGCGCTCTCGCTTCTCGCAGCCGGCGGCGCCTGGGCCGCGGGCGGCGCGCGCCAGGACGATGACCGCGCCGACAGCGCCGTTATCGCCCAAGCGCGGGTTACGCTCGCGGAAGCGGCGCAAGCCGCTGAACGTCACGCCGGCGGGCGCGCCTACGAGGCCGGCATCGAAGAAGAACATGGCGCGGTCTTCTACGAGGTGGAAGTCGCCGGCGCCTCCGGCGCTCGGGAAGTTCGCGTCGACGCCCAGACCGGCGCCGTGCTTTCGGCCGAACCTGCCGATGAGGAGCATGACGAAGGCGGCGACGACGACTAAACCTTGGCCGGCAGGGCTGGCGTCAGGGACGCCCGACGCCAGCCTCAAGGCTATACCGCCCGACACTGGATGCTTTATGCGGATCTTACTGATCGAAGATGATGACGAGACGCTCGACTATGTGGCGCGCGGCCTGAAGGAGGCCGGCCACATCGTCGAAACCGCGCGCGACGGCAAGGACGGTCTGTTTCGCGCCGCCGACAGCGACTTCGATGTCCTTATTGTCGATCGCATGCTGCCCGGTCTCGACGGGCTCTCAACGGTTAGATCCCTGCGCGCCATGGGCGCGCAGACGCCAATCCTGTTTCTGACCGCGATGGGGGCGGTGAGCGACCGGATCGCCGGTCTTGAAGCAGGCGGCGACGATTATCTGGTCAAACCGTTCTCGTTTGCCGAGTTGCAGGCGCGGGTCGCGGCTTTGGCGCGCCGCGCGCCGCTGCGCGCGCCCGAACAGCCGCTTCTGCAGGTCGGCGATCTGAGCCTCGACCGTTTGCGCCGCGTTGTCCGACGCGGCCCAAACGAGATCGACCTGCAGCCGCGCGAATTTCAACTGCTTGAGTTCTTGATGCTCAATTCCGGACGCATCGTCACCCGCACCATGCTGCTGGAGGGCGTTTGGGATTTCCACTTCGATCCCAGAACCAACATCGTTGAAACCCACATCAGCAGATTGCGCGCCAAGATCGATCCGGGAGGGACAGCGCCGCTTATCCATACAGTCCGCGGCGCAGGCTATGTGATCCGTGCGGACTAGCCGGTTTTTCGCCTCTACCAGCGTGCGCCTCGCTCTCCTGCACGCGCTGTTGCTGACACTCGCCTTCATGGCGACGGCGCTATTTGCATGGCTGGCGACCCGCGATCTCGCGCGCGACCAGCTTCGCGAGCAGATCTCCGACGAAGTCGCAGCCCTTGGCGAAGAGTTTCGCACCGAAGGGTTAGACGCGGTGGTCTTGGCGATCGAGGCGCGCTCCGGCCGGCCGGGATCGCTTGATTATGGGCTTGTGGACGGCGCCGGTGTCGTGCGCATCGGCGAATTGCCGGCGACCCGTCCAGGCTGGTCGGAGCTGCAAGTCCCCGATATCGAAGAACCGGACGATCCTGAACCGGAAGCAGAGGAGGATGACGAGGGCGTCGAGCGCATTCTCGTTCAGACCGTCCGCCTCGACGATGGCTCGCTGTTGGCGGTTGGCGAAGATCTCGAAGGCGAGGAGCGGCTGCGTGACCTTTTGTTCGCGACCCTTGCCTGGGTCGGTCTCACCTGTCTCGTCATCGGTCTTGCCGCATCCATGTGGCTGACGCGCCGGTCGTTGCGCCAGGTCGATGAATTGATGTCGGCTTCGCGCGCGGTGTCGTCCGGCAATTTGAGCGCCCGCGTGGCGCACGAAACCGGCGCCAATCGTGATGACCTCGATGAATTGTCGGCCTCGTTCAACGCCATGCTCGATCGGGTCGAGGCCCTCATTGTGAGCGTCCGCGAAGTCTCCACCGATGTCGCCCACGATTTGCGGACACCGCTCTCGCATGTGCGCCAGCAATTGGAGCGCGCGCGCGACGAGAATGCCGAGCCGGCCGACCGCGCGGCGGCGATCGAGGCCGCCGACGCCGGGCTAAGCGGCGTGCTGCGCACCTTCGACGCCATGTTGCGTCTTGCAGAGCTTGATGCGTCCCCGGACGTCGCCCGCATGACCGCTCTAGATTTGGCCGAACTTGCCGAGCGCGTCGCCGATGCTTTCCGTCCCGACATCGAGGCGAGCGGACGCACGCTTGTCGTGCAATCCTCGCCTGCGCCGGCGCGCGCCGACAAGGACCTGATCGCGCAAGCTCTCGCCAATCTCCTCGATAACGCCATGCGTCATACCCCGCGCGGCGCCACCATCGTGATGCGCGCCTATCGCGACGGAGAAACACGCCTGGTGGTTTCCGACAATGGCCCAGGCGTTCCGGCGAGCGAGCGCGAGGCCGTGCTCAAGCGATTTTACCGGTTGGCGCAGAGCCGCAGCGGTCCCGGCGCCGGCATCGGGCTCAGCATCGTCGCGGCGGTGGCGCGCTTGCACGGCGCCGCACTGGTGCTGGAAGACGCAAAGCCTGGTCTGCGCGTCACGCTTTCGTTCAAATAGAACGCGCTGTTCAGCTCAATGCGCGAAACGCCATATCGAACAGGTTGTGCAGCGGATCATGCAATAAACCTGCGAGCATCATAGCGGCCCACATCGCGGCGAACGAGGTCTCGAAGGCGCGCGAGAGTTTCGCTGCGAGGGTCTGCGTCTTCGACCTATGAAGCGCCGAGACCGCGCCCGCGCCAAGGCCGAGTAACGCGCCCGCGAGCGCCTCAAGCCCGCCAGCGTAAAGATGCGCTACGGCCAATCCGATGCTGGCGACATAGGCGGCGAGCGCGAGAATTTCGCCAAACATGCCGGAGCGTGGCGCGGGGGCGATTGCGCCAATCGGCTGGGTTATGCTTGCCAAGATCGATCCTCCGGCGCGAACGGCGTCAGTGAACGGCGCCGCGACGCACGCGGTCAAATTGACGATCTCCAATCAAACGGCGCGCCACAGGTTGGGAAACCTCAATCTCTGCGCCAAGTCGCGCCAACGGAGCCGCGGTTAAGCAACGAACCGAATGCTGGAGGCCGTTGTCGCAAGCGCGACGCAAGAGCGGCCGCCACGCCGGAGCGGACGCGGATGACAGCCCTGGCCCACGAGCCCCTGCAACGCGCCGCGGGCGCGCGCACCGCGATTATCTCTTCGCCCTATTTCTTTTGGGCCGTGTTGGCGCTCTATGTCGCCGCGCATATCGCGCTGCGCCTTTGGGAAACGCCCAATATCGGCAAGAACGATGTGCAGGAAGCCGTGGCCGCGCAGGCGTGGGCGTGGGGCTACCATCCGCGCAATCCTCCGCTTCACACTTGGCTATTGATGAGTTCCTACGCGGTGTTCGGCGCGAGCCTTTTGGCGCATGTCGTGCTGAAATACCTTCTGATCAGCCTCGCGTTCGTCTTTGCTTTTCTGTGCGGCAAACGGCTTCTCTCCAATACGGGTATGGCTGCGCTATCGGCGCTCTCGCTGATGTTGCTCACCCCGTTTGCGTGGACCGTGCACACCGCGCTCACGCATACATTGCTGCTTGCGGTCATGGTGCTGGCGACGTTGTGGATGGCGCTTCGCCTCAGTGAACAGCGCTCGCTGCTCAATTACATGTTGTTTGGCTTGGCGTTGGGGCTGGGCTTTCTCGCCAAATACTCTTTCATCTTTTTCCTCGCGCCTTTGCTTGGCGCCATGGCGAGTGAAAGGGAGCTGCGCGCAGTGCTCGCCGATCGGCGCATGCAGGCGGCGCTCGCGGTTGCGCTTCTCGTGTTCGCGCCGCACGGTTTCTGGATGCTTGAAGCGCGGTTTGATTTCGTGCACTTCCTTGCCGAAAAACAACAGAGCGAGATCTCTGCGGGCTACTTCGCCGATGTGAGCCAAGGATTGGCAAACCTCGCCGTCGGTGCGCTGAGCTACGCGGCGCCGCTGCTGGTGCTGCTGGCTGTGACATGGCGCTCGGCGGGAGCGCGCGGCGAAGCGGAAGGCTCGCCCTGGTCGCGCGCGTTGCCGCGCATCAGCTTCTTTGCGCTGGGTATCCTCGTTCTGGATGTTGTTGTGCTTCGGGCCACGGCGTTTGAAGAGCGCTACTTCACCTTTGCGCTCCTGACTGTCCCGCTCGCTCTGTTCGCGATGCTCGATCTCCGCCGCGACCGATCGGCCAGGTTCGCGGTCTTCTGGGGCATGGGGCTATTTGTTGTGGCGCTCGTCGGGCTGGGAGGTCTCGCGGGCAGGGCGAGCCTCGCGCACCGGACCTGCAATCGCTGCTGGGAGGAGATGGCGACGCCCGCTTTGGTGCGGTCATTGCAGGGGCTGGGCTTCGAGCACGGCACGCTCGTCGCCGATCACTATAATCTTGCCGGCAATCTGCGGCTGGCGTTTCCGGCGGCGCGAACCTATGCGGCAAATTACGTCGTGCCCCAGCCGGCGGCGGCGTCCGGCCAGTGCGTGCTGGTGTGGAACGCGCGCAATGCAGGGGATCGATTGCCCCCGTTGATCGAAGACTTTCTCGCAGCGCGAGGCCTTACGCCCCCACGCGGGGCGGCGCGTTTCGTCGAGGCGCCGTTGCGGCGCAGCCGCGACCGCATCGATCGGTTTGGCTATTGGGTGGTTGAGGGCGCCAATGGCGATTGCCGGCCAAGATCATGATATTGGATGCGCTCACGTTGAAGATGAAGACATCGGGTCGAGCGGCGAACGCGGCAGCGCTTGGTCAGCGCTGCCTCGGAGCAACAGATGCGCCCTTGCGATTGTGAGGAGGAGCCAAACGCTGTGGCCATCGCCGCCGCCGAACGGCGTGCGATCCGTGCTTTGATCGAACGTATTTTTGCGGAAGCGGAAACGCCCGGCGCCGACACCCTCGCGGACTGGCTCGCCCGCGATCCTCCTGCCAATCGCCCGCGCGCAAGCTAGCCAAGGCTGGCGCCAGTCGCCGCTCAATGACCTCCGATGGCGACGATGCTATGGGCTGGCGCGCAATGCTCGAAATAAGGAGGCCGGTTATGGTGATTGAGACCGTGCTTGCGCTCGCCGGCGCGGCACTCGCGGGGAGCGCGGGCAAGGACACGCTTGAGCGTGTGTTCCGCGCTTTTCGCGGCCGCACGCCGATTGCCCGCGATGTGCGAGGTGAACTCGACCGCAGCGCCTCGCTTGGCGCGCGCCTGGCGGACCGGGTCGCCGAGATTGGCGGCTCGTGGGGGTTTGTGCTCTCGTTCCTCGCTTTTCTTGCCGTGTGGGCGTTGCTGAACGCATGGCTGTTGCCGCGGGGCGGGCGATTTGACCCCTACCCCTTCATCTTTCTCAATCTGCTCTTGTCCATGCTGGCTGCCATTCAGGCGCCGATCATTATGATGAGTCAAAACCGTCAGGCCGCAAAAGACAGGATCGAAGCCCAGCACGATTTTGAAGTGAATCTGAAGGCCGAGCTGGAAATACTGGCGCTGCATGAAAAGCTCGATCGCGTACACGAGGAACACGGCGCGCAATTGGCCGCGCTGCGGGCGCTTCTAGAAGAGCGCGCCCCGCGCGACGCGGGCTAAGGCTTTGCGAACACCCCGCGCCAACCGCCGCTGGTGAGCAAGGCGACATCGAGCAACGCAAACGCCATCAAAGCGTGAGGACGCGCTGCGAGATAAAGCGGACGCCACTCGGGATCGAACTTCTGTTTATAGGCGCGCAGGCCGCGAAAACCGTAAAGGCTCTCGCCCCCGGCATAGACCACAGCGCCTATCCGCGAGAACGCCGGCGCCAAGCGATGGGTGTCCAATCCGGCAAGCGGCGTCATGCCCAGGTCGAACTCAGCGTAACCTTGATCTTTGCCCCACTCGATCAGCCGCACGAACAAATAATCCATCACCCCCTTCGGCGCATTGGCGCCATAGCGCATCAAGTCGACCGACAATTCGCGTTTGTCTGGGGTTGTCCAAACATTGGCGAAGGCCACAATCCGGCCCTCGCGCCGCACGACCGCGATTGGGGTGCGATCGAGATAGGAGAAGTCAAACCGGCCGAGCGAGAACGCCTTCTCCGCTCCGGCGTGATGAGCGAGCCAAGCGTCGGAGACATGCGCAAACTCGCCGCTGTGCGCGCTGGCGGCGCCCGGCGCCAGCACCTCGAAGCTTGCGCCTTCGCGTTCGACGCGATTGCGCGCTTGGCGCAGCCCAGCGCGGGCCTTGCCTTCTAGCGAGAATGAGCGCACCGGCACGACCGCTGTTTCGCCGATTTTTCTCACCACCAAGCCGGTGTCGGCGCACTCGCCCAGCATGGCCTCGGTTATCGCGTAAAAGGCAGGCGCGGCGTCGGCTTCGTCAGCGCACTCGATGAACCGCCAAATGAGCTCCCGCCGTTCACTCGCTTTGCCGCAAGGTTCGCCCATGGCGATCCAATGGTTTCCGCGTACGCCAAACATCATAAACGATGCGCCGCTGCTGGAGAATAAGAGGTTCTTGTCGCCCACGAGCGCCAGGTGCGCGTCGCTGTGCATTGTTTCCGCGCCGGCGATCACCGCCGCCGCCCGATCAAGCTCTGTTTTCGAGGGCGTTCCCCGCCATCGTGCGCGAGACGGCGACAACAGCACCCAGAGGCCCGATAAGGCGACGACCAACGCAACGCCTGCGGCCGCTCTCAAGAACCGCGAGACCTGAGCGTCGGCGAGGAACGTCCACCAGAGTTCGTCTTGATAAGCGACATTGCGATAGGCGAAGAAGCCGAGCCATCCAGAAGCGGCGACCGCGCCCACGACAGCCACGAGCCACAGCGGACTTAAAGCCTCGCGCACCAATCTCGATTTGCGTGTGAAAGCGCTCCTGCAGGGAAGCAGCGCCGCTGCGATCAGCGCGAGCAACAACGCCTCTTCGTAGTCAAAGCCCTTGAGTAAGGCGAACAGGGCGCCGCCGAAGAGCAGGGCGAGAGCGGCGAAATAGCCTGCCTCAAGCCGCCGCCACAGCGCGGCCGCGACCATGAGCAGAAGCGCGCCGGTGATGCTGGCCAGGAAATGCGACAGCTCCATCACAAGGAGCGGCGCGATGCGCGACAGCGCCTCAAGGCGCGGCTGAAGCGCCGGTGTTGCGCTTGACAGAAGAAGAATGGCGCCGCCCGCGAAGGAAAGGCCGGCAAAGACGCGCGGCGCCAGTTCTGCGGCCGCGGCGCCTAGGCGGCGGGCCGTGTGCGCAGCTGGGGAAGCGGCCAAGCTGCTGTGTTGCGCTAAATCGTGGCCGAGGATGAGTGAAGCGGCGCCGAGCGGCGCGAGCGTGTAAAGCACGCGATAAACGACAAGCGCCGCGAGCGCCCCCGGGGCATGCTGATCGACGGGGCTAAGCGCCAGGATCGAGGCTTCGAACACACCCAGTCCGCCGGGGGCGCCTGACACCGCGCCCAAGGCGCCGGCTAGGACAAAGACTGCTATGAAGGCGGGAAACGACCATCCCCCTTGATCAGGCAAGAGCAGGTAGAGGAGCCCTGCCGCCGCCACCCAGTCGCCAGCGCCCACCAGAACTTGCAACGCCGCCGTCAGGGGGCGCGGCGTCCGGACAGCGACGCCGGCGACCGATCGCGTCTGCGGCGCCCGCATTGCGATCAAGATCCAGGCGATCGCGGGGAGCATGAGGCCAATCGCGAGAGCACGCCAGCTCCATGCCGGCCCAAAGCTGTGAAAGGCCACTTCTTCGGCGCCAATGAACAAACCCAAACCGGCCGCCGTCAGCGAAGACGCCATGACACTTGCGCCGGTCAAGGCGGAGACTGCAGCGATGTCGGCGGCAGCAAGGTCGAAGCGATAAAGCCGAGCGCGCGCAGCGGGCGCTGTGGCGAATGAGAAGCCAAGCGCATTGCCGAGCGCATAAGCGCTGAACGCTGCACGCCACATGCGCGCGAGCGCAATCGGCTTGCCGATCATATCGAGCGCCAGCCGCTCGGCGACGATGAGAGCAAAATAGGATGCCCCCGCGAGTGCGGCTCCAAGAAAAAGTGTTTCGGGTCCGATGGCGCGCAACGCTGCAACGATGTCGTGGAAGCTATGCGCTGCGAGTTCGCTATGAACGATCCAAAGCGCGCCACCAAACAAGGCGAGCGCCGCCAGGGGCGAAACCCAGCGGGGGACCGCGAGGGTCAGTTTAGACTTGGAGAAGGATAGCTCCGACATACTTCAACTGAACGTCGCCCATTCATCACCGGCGCCTTGCCGGCTCCGGTTTCTGTCCGATATTTGTGACTGCGTTCGGCGCGACATCCAAGTTTAGTTGAGGCTGTGTCCGCTGGCCATGGGCGGACAAGATCCCAGGGAGGCCAGCGGCCTGATCGCCCGCGCGGGAGTAGTTTGGGTGGTGATCGTCATTCTCGTCATGGCGGTCTTACAGCCGTGTACCCCGTCGACCCAACGGGCGTCGGCCGTATCCTCGGCCTGACGCAGATGGGCGAAATAAAGCAACAACTCGCTCAGCGGCACGGGACGCGGCTGCCCCAGGCTCCGCGCTTGGTTCGCCAGCCGACGCAGAGACGGTGGCTGCTGATACTCGCACTGACGAAATGTCGGTCACGCTCTGTCCAGGCAAAGGCGTCGAACTGAAGCTGGCTATGCATTCAGGCGCACGAGCGGAGTTCGGAATGGAATGATCCAGCGGCGTCGTGAATTAGGATGTTCACGGTTACGGCGGCGGGAATTCGACGAGCTATCTCCAACGCCGTGGCGTGCCGAGCCATCGCGGCGAACTGGAGGCAGCCTCCGACGGCAATCACGGATGGTTCTGGCGCAATAGCAGCACGACGTCACCGTAGCGCTTCGAACAAGTGGTGAGTACGCGAGCATCAGCGCGTGGCCTAGGGAGGCCAGCGGCGATGCAGATCGTCGATGATGTATTCGTGCGCATGAGCACCGGTCGTTGTCGCAAGATGGGGATGGTCGGCAGGGAGGTCGTCGTGCATGTGCTCTATGCTGGCGTCCTCGCTGGCTGGCCAGATCACAGCGGTTGCGATCGCACCGAGGGCGCACAGGCCGGCGAGGCTCCAGAAAGCCGCCGAAGTATTCGCCGAAGCGCTCACGAACCCCGCCACGGGATACGCGATGAGCCAGCATGCATGCGAGAGCGCGAACTGAGCGGCGAACAATGCCGGACGATCCTCGGCGTGCGCGGAACGGCGAAGCACACGGCCAACCGGCGTGAGCGTCAGCGAATAGCTGCACCCAAGGATGGCCCACAGGGCGAGCAGGCTTGGATATGAGGTCGCTGCGGCGGGGCCGAGTGCAAGTCCGATGACCAAACCGATCGCCCCGCTCAGAACGACCGTGCGATCAGGGATGCGATCGAGCAGTGGGGGTAGGGTGAGGGCAGCCGCCATTGAACCCAAACCGAATGCCGCTAGCGCCCAAGCCGTCGCCTGTTGGCTCATGGCGAAGTTGCTTTGAACGATCACCACGGTGTTGACAAAGACCATGGCGCCGCCGGCGGCGCTTGCCAGCGACAAAGCAACAAGCCCACGCAAACGCGGCGTGTGCAGGAACAGGTTCACGCCGCTTGTGAGCCGCCGAAGGAACGGCTTCGGTGCGGCCTTCCTCGTGATTGGCAGCGCGGCGAACAAAACCAGAGCTGCCGATAAAATGAAGCCGACCGCAGTGCCGCCAAACAATTGGTGGAAGTTCAAGACCGACAGCAGTAAGGCCGCAAGGACTGGGCTTGCGACACTTTCCAGATCGGCGGCGAGCCGGGAGAGCGACAAGGCCTTAGTGTACTCTCGTTCGTCGATGAGCACATCCGGGATCATCGCTTGGAAGGCTGGCGTGAACGCGGCGGAGGCGACGTAGAGTACAGTCATCAGTGAGTAGATTTGCCAAGTCTCACTCACGAATGGCAACGATACGGCGACTGCCGCGCGCACCAGATCGAGTGCGATCAGCAACGTCTTCCGAGGCGCATGGGCGGCGAGGGCGCTAGCGACCGGCGCCACGGCGACATACGCGATCATCTTGATGGCGAAGATGGCGCCGAGGATTTCACCGGCGCTCGCTCCAGCGAGCTCGTGAGCGAGCAGCCCAAGCGCCACTGTCGCAAGTCCGGTTCCGAGCAACGCGGCGATTTGCGCGCTGAAGAGCCGGGCGTATGTTGCATTTCTTAGGGGTGACAGCATGTGATCGATCTTGGCGAATTGCATGGGACCGTTCCACGTAGCCCGTTGTGAAGCGGGGTCTTCGTCTACCGGCCGATCTGGTTTTCGCGTCCTATCGTTCGACAAGCCGCTCTCGATCTGTTGTTGAGAACGCTTGACTTGTTGAGGCTTGCGCGGACCGATACAGCGCGGACGCCATCCAGCTCAACTCTGGCGCAATCGATAGCCTGCACTGCGCACGTGTCGGCGATCTTTTTTTCGCAAACGGCTGATCGCATGCTCGGCCGCGCTTGCGTTGGCGTCGTCGCTTGCGCCAGCCCGTAACAGAAGCGCCTCGCGCGAGAAGGTGCATCCAGGATAGCGCACAAAGGTTTACAGTATGGCGAAATCCTGGGCGGTCATGCTCACTTCTATCTCGCCGACAAAGACGCGCCGGGCTCTTAAGTCTAGACGTATGCCGTGCGCTGACAGCGTTCGGTTTGCCAAGCGCTGAGGCCAGCGCGCCAGCGCGCGCACGCGGGCAATCAATTCGGCGGCGTCGAAGGGCTTGGCAAGCGAGCCGGCTCGTCGCTGTGGTCGCCTCAGCGAACTGGATCAGATCCATTTCCATTCCGCTGTCCACCGCGGGCCCAACCCGTTCGGCCCAGGCTTCATCGCATGGACATTGCACGTGGCGCAGGCGCAAACCCCGCTACAGTCACCGTCGATGCCCGGCACGCTGTTGTGCAGCGCCGCCTCACGCGCGCTCAGCCCTTCGTGGATCCCGACAGTTCGCCGAGCGCCATCGGCAGACACAAATGTGACCTTGATCATCGGGAATCCCGCTTTCGTTCAATGGCCAGGTTCAGTGCACATGCAGCCGGACCGGCAGACGCGTGATCCCGCGCAAGAAATCGGCACGTGCGCGGTGGTGGTGGATTGCCTCGCGGGCGAGGGGAATAGTGCCTCCGGTCCGCGGATCCTTCTTTTTGCCTTGACCGCCGGATCAGTTCGCCTGACCGTTATCGGAAAAAAGACCCCGGTCCACAAAGGAACCGGGGCTTGAAGCGAACGCAGCGGCCTGGGAGGGCACAACCGCGTCGTGTACCAGCCGCGGGAGCGACTGATGAGGGGAATGCGCTAGTAGCGCGCGCGTAGCGTGACGCCGTAAGTCTGGGGTTCGCTGGGATAGATGACGTAGGTGTTCTGCAGCGTCGCCTGGAAGGCCCCGACATAGTAGAATTCGTCGGTCAGGTTGCGGCCCCAGAATTCGACAGACCAGCGTTCGTCTTGAGGACCGATGCCAATCCGACCGTTGAACGTCGCGTAGGCTTCATTGTCCGTCCGACCCAGCGGATCGCGGCCGAGCGTTTGCGTGCGATACTCGCTATTCCAGCGGCCATCCAAATAGAAAAGCGCGCGCATGTCGCCACCCAACGGCATTTCGTAGGCGATCGCCGCGGTGGCGGTCCATTCCGGCGAGAGCGCGAGCGGGTCGCCGGTGAACACCGCGTTCGGATCGTTAGCGCCGAGGCCGGCCGTCAGCGGATTGAAGCGGACCTCGCTGTCGAAGAACGCGTCGATGTAGCTCACGCCGCCACTGATCGTGAGCCCTTCCATTGGACTCGACGACATCTCCAACTCCACGCCTTGGGAGACGACTTCTGGCACGTTGCGCGTGATGAAGTTGAAGCCGTTGAACGCGTTGAGCTGATAGTCGTGGATCTGCTGGTAAAAGGCCGAGAGGTTCAGCGTCGTGGTGCCGCCGAGAACTGTCGATTTCAGTCCGATCTCGTAGGCGTCCGTGAACTCGGGATCGAAGTGGGTCTGCTCGATGTTGAGCGTCGCCGCGCTAGTCGTGTCGGGACGCAGCGCCATGCCTTGGCGGTCTAGATTATAGCCGCCAGCCTTATAGCCCCGCGAATAGCCGCCATAGAGCATCACCTCGTCCGAGAGGTGGTAGGCAAGCGAGATTGTGCCGCTGAATTCGTTCTCCTCGGACGAACCTTCCCAATGCCCGTTAGCCATTGGATTCACCGCAGGGCTGCAGGCAATATTCATCAGGCCGCCAGCGCTCGCGGTGGCCTGAAGCACCTCGATGAAGCCGACGCCGTCGGCCGCGCCGCCGAAGAACGGGTCCGTGGCGAGTTCGATGGCGCGCAGCGAATCGCACGCCGGCGAGATGGACAGGAGATCGGCGGTCACGTCCTTTGTTTCCGAAGTGTAGCGCGCGCCCAAAGTGAGCACGAGTTGGTCGCTCAAGTTGACTTCGTTGTGCGTGAAGACCGACCAGCTCTGGGTGTCGGCCTGCCAATCGTCGCGTTGCTGACCCGCTCCAGCGACGTTGCCCTGCAGATAGAAGCTGGCGAGCGCCGGATTGGGGTCGAACACGAGCGGCGTCGCCGGGTTGTCGCTGACGCAATAAAAGAACGATGGGATTGAGTCCGGTTCAGCGTTTGGCGCGCCGGAGTCGAACAATTGGCAACCGCCCGCAGGGCCGCCAATGGCGGCGAGCGGCGCTGTGCCGCCCTGCGCCAAAGCGTTTGCGAACAGATTGGCGTGGGCGCCGATGCGAATGCGGTCGTTATTCGTGACGGTTTCGTCTGAATAGAACACGCCGGCGAGCCAGTTGAGACGTCCGCTTTCGCCCTGCAGTCGGAACTCTTGGGTGAAATTCTCGACGCCCACTTCGACGCCGTCACGGTAGGCGATGTCGATGAGGTTGAAGTCGATGTCTTGACCGCGCGTTTGCTGCCAATCGCGATACGCCGTGATTGAAGTCAGGTTTACGCCGCCAAAGTCCCAATCAAGTTGGGCGGAAAAGCCCAAATCCTCAGTGACGTCGGAAAGGTCGCGCGCTTGTGTTTGCGGCTGGGCTGGCAAGCCTGGGCCCAATGACGGCAAACCTGGCAAAGCGCCGGTCACCGTCATGAAGCGTGCCTCGGGATTGATCGCGGGCGTACCCGCAGGCCCGACGATTGCGGTCACTGCCCCTTGAGTGGAGCCATAGATGAACGGCGTCACGCCGCAACAGACCTCGTCTGCTTCGGAGGCGTCAATGATGACCCGTAACGTTGCGTCTGGACTGATGTCCCATTCCATTTGCCCCCGCGCCGTCCAGCGGTCGCGCGTGTTGAGGTCGTCGCCTGAAATTAGGTCCGTGATATAGCCCGAACGAGCCCTGATCGCACCATCCAGCCGGAACGCTAGGCTGTCATTCACCGGAATGTTGATGCCAGTGCGCAATCCAGCCTCTTCCAAGTCGTCAAGGCCGAGCATCCCTTCGATATACATGCCCGGCTCATAATCGGGGCCCGCGGACACAACGCTGATCGCCCCAGCGGAAGTGTTGCGTCCAAACAATGTTCCTTGTGGGCCTCGCAGCACTTCAATGCGTTCCACGTCCGGCAGATCGGCGAGCGCAGCGCCCGCGCGTGCGCGATAAACGCCGTCGATGAAGATGCCGACAGCGGATTCGAACCCGACATTGTCACCTCCCGTGCCGATGCCCCGTATGCGCGCTGTACTCGCGGCAATTGATTGTCCCGTCCCGAGTTGAAACGACGGCGCGAGCTGAGTGACGTCGCGTAGGTCTTGGACCCCTGCATTCGTGAGCTGTTCGCCGCTCACTGCGGTGACGGCGAGCGGAACGTCCTGAATGGCCGCTGTCCGCCCCGTCGCGGTGACGACGATTTCCTCGGACGCCTCCGGTTCGTCTTGGGCAAATGCGGGGCTGAACGCCCCGAAAGCGGCCAGCGATACGCCCGACAGGAGCGCAAGTGTTGACTTTGTTCTCATGGCAATCCCCCCTCGTCCCCGGTTCGCGTCTGCGTCCGAGGTTATTAAAGGTCTTTACAATGAGGCAGTTTACATATGTCGCGACGCCCGGCAAGTCCTAGACCCGGCGGCAAGGCGCGCGTTTCCAAGCATGAGGCATTGTCGCCACAGGCTTTG
>JADLHI010000448.1 GCA_020848895.1 Hyphomonadaceae bacterium | reverse complement strand
TACGGCGTCTCGCTCGCGCAATCGGGCCACTTCCTCGTTTCGAGCCAGTATTGGGCAAGGCCGACGCGCGCACACAGCGCCGGAAAACGCGGATGCATCCACGCCGGCGTTCCGCCGGTGCTGACGAAGAGTTGCAGCGGCGATTGCGCGCGCGCCATGCCGAAGGCGTCGTGATTGTCCGCCTTTAGTTCGCGCCCCTGATCCAGCGCGCCGTCGATCACATCGAAAGCGCGGTCGGCGCAGCCCTGGCTGGCGGCGAACATGAGCGTTGACAGCGGCACAGGCCCGTCATCGCTTGCGATCTCGTCAAGCAGCGCATCGCAAGCCGCCCGCCGTTCGTCTCCATTCAAGCGCAACAATCGCACCAAATTGCGCAGCACCGCGACGTCGCGCTCATTGACGGCCCGCCGCGGCGGTGCGCCGGGCGCGGCGAGCGCCTCCGCTTCGTCGGCCCGGCCGGCGACGCAATGCGTGCACCACATGAGATACCAGATGAACGGCGAATCCGGCCAACGCGCCCAGGCCGCACTGATGATCTCACGCGCTGTTTCAACATCGCCGCGCGCGGTCAGCAGGCTAGCGCGCAACCCTTCCACCGCCGGCCCCAACGGCTCCAGCAGGCTCGCAATCTCAAGCGCGCGCGCCGCTTCCCTGAGCCGGCCCACGCTGTAGAGCCAGGCCGCCCGCGCGACGTGCAGCGAGGGATCGTTGGGCGTACGCTTCAGCGCTTCGTTCACCAGCGCGAGCTTATCGGCGTAAGCGCCGAAAGCCGGCTTTAGCAGTGAGAGCGCGGCAAAGCCCTGCGCGCAATCTGGATCGAGTTCGAGCGCGCGCTTGGCGGCTTCGAGCGCCGCATTGTGCGCCGGCGCGCCAATAAGATCGCGGTCCCGCGGCAAGAGCAGCGCCCGCACGCTGGCAAGCACCGCCCAGGCGTCGGCAAAGTCAGGCGCGATGGCGACGCACCGCTCGAGCAGGACGGCGGCCTGATCCTCCTCGATATCGCTCATCATCAGCCAGATTTGGCGTGCGCGCAGATAAAGATCGTATGCGGCAGGATCGATCGGATTGGCGGTCCGCTCCGATTGCGCGAGCGAACGGCGCAACGAACCCGCGACCTTGGCGGCGATTTCGTCTTCCAACGCGAAGGCGTCGTTGCGATCGCCCTCATAACGCTCGCTCCAGAGCGCGACATTGGTGGCCGCGTCGATCAATTGAACGCTGACGCGCATGCGGTCGCCGCTCAGGCGCACCGAGCCATCCAAAACGTGGCTGGCTTTCAGCGCGGCCGCCGCCTCGCGCTTATGCTCGCCGCGAAACTGGAACGCCGAAAGCCGGCCGATGACTTTGATCTTCGACTGACGCAACAGCGTGGAAATGATCTCATCGGCCACGCCATCGGAGAAATAGTTCATCTCCGCCGCATAGCTCTCATTGTCGAACGGCAGCACGGCGAGAACCGGTTCGGGCTTGCGCGCGCGGCTGCGGGCGGCGGCGATGGCTTCGAGCGTGAAGATGTCGATGGTCTCGGCCATCTTATCCAAATGCACGGCGCCGGCGGGGTGAAGGCGCTGCGCCAGCTTGCCGCGCACGGCGCGCCGCACATCGAGCGACACCACAACGGCGCCGGGGCGCGCGAGTTGCTGCAGACGCGCGGCGACATTGACGCTGTGACCGAGCAGATCGCCCGTCTTGGTCATCATCACGTCGCCGACATGGACGCCGACGCGCACGCGCTGACGTTCAACGCCTTCCCAAAGAATCTCAGCCGCGGAGAGAGCGCCGGACGCGGACGCGAACTCCAGCATGAAGCCATCGCCGGCGGTGTTGAACACGCGGCCGCCATGACTCTGCACGATGGCGTCGATGGCGGCGCGTACGCGCGCCACGAGCGCGAGCGCTTCGCTCTCATCCACTTCGGACATGGCCGAATAGCCGGCGACGTCGATCGACATGATCGCCGCGAGCTTCCGGGGGCCGAGTTCCTCTGTCACCGAAGGTCCGCCATGGCCTGGCTTCTAGCACACAAGGCGGCAGAGAGGATCAACCCTCCTTGGGGAGATCCTGGAAATAGGGCTCGACCGTCCCGGTATATTTGATGGTGAGCTGTTTGCCCTTACGGTCCAGCGTCTTGCCGACGGCCAGGCGCACCCAGCCTTCGCTTACGCAATACTCTTCGCAATTGGTCTTCTCGTTGCCGTTGAAACGCACGCCGACACCGCGCGCGAGCGCGGCCTCGTCGTGGAACGGGCTTTCGGGATCGACCGAAAGGCGGTCAGGCGGGGTATCGCTCATAGAATCTTGGTCTCCGGTGTGAGGCCCAAGGCGGCGGCGGCGAAATCCAATCGCCGCTGCACCGTCTCGGTAATGAGGTGAGCCATCTTCCTCTTGACCCGAAGGACGAGCCTGCCGTCAACCGCCTCGATCTCCACTGCGGCCAAAAGCGGCTCAGAGCGGCCGGAAAGATCAGCGCCGAGGCGGAGCGCCGCGCCCAGAGCAGCGGCGGCGGCCTGCCGCTCGTCGCTCAGGAGCCGCATGTACGCGTCGGCATGGCGCGGCGGGGCCTTGGTGTAGCGGTGATGGATGGCCGCGGCGAGGAAGGCGCGCTCTTCGTGACTGATGGCGGCGAGCGGCGCGCGCAAGATGAGATCGAACATCACCTCGACACGCTGATCGGGATGGAGCGGGCCGCCGACGTCAGCGAGACGCGCGGCGGCGCCGCGCAGCACTTCCTCACGCTTCTTGGGAAAGACGTAAGGCTGGCCCTCGAACATCGGCGCAATCCACTCTTCGAGCGCCCATCCGAAGGCGCGGGTGCGCGACCAGCGGCCGGCCAGCGCTTCGGCGGCGGCGATCAGCGGGTGGGCGCCAAGCGCCTGTTCGCTCATGCGCTCGATCAGCACGCCTTCGCGCAGACCGAAGGCCGAGAGGATCACGCGATCGAATTGGCCCAATTGCATCACGTGCTCCAGCACCACGGCAGCGTAAGGCAACGTTTCCGCGCGCTTTGCGGCGGCCTCTTCCAAACGTTCGAGCGAACGCTTGCTTTGCTTGCGCACGGCATCGACGACTTTGAGCACTTCGGCGCGACTCATTTCATGGTGATGCAGCACGCCGAGCGGATGATTGGTGAGCGCGATGTCGATGCGGCCGAGCGCGCGCCATGCGCCACCCACCGCGTAAAAATCGCCGCCGCGCTTGCCCAGCAATTTGGTGCGATCGAGCACCTGCTCCACTTGTTTGCTGACTTTGCCGTAATCGAACTCGCCTTCGTCCATCAATGTCAGCGGCCCAAGCGGAAACGTCTCGCCCCGTCCCACGCCTTTGGGGCTGATCTCGATGAGTTCGAGGCTGGCGCCGCCAAGATCGCCGACGAGACCTTTGGCGTCCGGCGCGCCGGCCATCACGCCGAGCGCGGACAAGCGGGCTTCCTCTTCGCCGCTCAGAATACGAAGCTTGATGCCGCTTTCCGCTTCCATGCGCGCGGCGAACTCTTTGCCGTCCTTGGCTTCACGTACGGCGGCGGTGCCGACGGCGTAGACGTCCATGATCTGCAGCGCGTCGATCAAAGTCGCGAAACGGCGCACGGCGCGCAGCGCCTGATCGACACCGTCCTTCGAGAGCGAGCCGGTGCGCGCGCCCTCGCGGCCGAGGCCGGCCATGACCTTCTCGTTCAGGATCGGCGTCATCGCGCGCCCGTCGATGCGATAGACGACGAGGCGCACGGAGTTGGAGCCGACGTCGATGACGGCGGCTTCTTGCCCGTCGCGGAGGAACTTCGTGCTCATATCAGCTAAGACGGCCCACACACCCATTCCCGGATGCGAGCGCAGCGAGCAGTCCGGGACCCATAAACACGTCTGCTCGAGCCGCGGAGCACGACTCCAAACCAAGCGTGTTTATGGATCCCTGGCTCGATGCTTCGCATCGCCCCGGGAATGGGTGGAAGTTAGCTCGTACGCCGCGCGCCGATGTGATCGAACGCGGCGGGCGCGTCGCCTTTGCCCGCACGGCCGCGGCCCGAGAGGCTCGGGTTGCGCATGAAGTAATTGTGCGCGCTGAACGGTTCGTCTGGCAGCTTCGAAACATCGACCCGAGTGAATACCCCATCCTGGTCCATGTACCAGGACTGCGCCTCGTCATTGAGGTTCGCGACCATGATTTGGTCGAGAACTTGCTGATGTACGGTCGGATTTTCAACCGGACACATGACCTCAACCCGCCGTTCCAGGTTCCGCGGCATCCAGTCGGCGGAGGAGAGGTAGACCTTGGCCTTGGCGTTCGGGAGCTTTGCTCCGTTGCCGAAACAGACGACGCGGGCGTGCTCAAGGAAGCGCCCGACGATGGATTTGACGCGGATGTTTTCGCTCATCCCGGGAACGCCGGGACGCAGGCAGCAGATACCGCGCACGACAAGCTCGATCTTCACGCCCTCATTGGAGGCGCGGTAAAGCGCATCGATGATTTCAGGATGCACGAGCGCATTGAGCTTGGCCCAGATCGCGCCGCCCCGGCCAGCGCGCGCATGCTCGATCTCCTCATCAATCAATTTCAGCAGCGTCGCCTTCGAATTGATCGGCGACATGGCGATCTTTTCGAGTTCAGCGGGACGCGCATAACCGGTCACGAAATTGAACAGACGGTTGGCGTCGCGGCCGAGCGCGGGATCGCACGTAAACAGCGAAAGGTCGGTGTAGATGCGGGCCGTGATCGGATGATAGTTGCCGGTGCCAAAGTGGGTGTAGGTGCGTAAGCCTTCGGCCTCGCGGCGCACGACGAGACTGACCTTGGCGTGGGTCTTGAAGTCGATGAATCCGTAGACGACCGAAGCGCCCGCGGCCTCGAGCTTGCGGGCGACATGGAGGTTGGTCTCTTCGTCAAAGCGCGCCTTGAGTTCGATGAGCGCGGTGACGTTTTTGCCGGCCTCGGCGGCCGCGACCAGCGCAGCGACGATCGGTGAATCGCGCGACGTGCGATAGAGCGTTTGCTTGATGGCGACGACGGCGGGATCGGCCGCGGCTTGGCGCACGAACTGAACGACCGAGTCGAACGATTCAAACGGATGGTGGACGAGAATGTCCTTGGCGCGGATCGCCGCGAAGCTATCGCCGCCAAAATCCTTGATGCGCTCCGGGAAGCGCGGCTCGAAGCGCGGGAATTTCAGTTCAGGGCGATCTTCGTTGACAAGCGCCGAAAGCGCCGAAAGCCCCAGCATGCCCTCAACGATGATGACGTCGCGCGCGTCGGCGGCGAGTTCGCGGCTGATGAAGGCGCGCAAATCCTCTGGCATGGAAGCTTCGACCTTGAGGCGCACGACATCGCCCAAGCGGCGCTCTTTCAGGCGCGTTTCGAATTCGCGCACGAGATCTTCGGCTTCTTCCTGGATTTCGATGTCGCTGTCGCGGACGACGCGGAAAGCGCCCTGCGCTTCAACGGTGTAGCCTGGGAAAAGCTCATCCAGGAACAGCGTGATGGTGTTTTCGAGGGTGAGGAAGCGGCGATGATGACGCTCGCCGGCGTCGAGTTCGGTGTGTGAGTGCGCGAGCGTAATGTCGATGAAGCGCGCCACCTGGCTTGGCACCGGGATGAGTGCATTGAGCGCGCGGCCATCGCCTTTGCGCTTCAGCTTCAGCGCGATGGCAAAGCCCAGGTTCGGGATGAACGGAAACGGGTGCGCGGGATCGACGGCGAGCGGCGTCAGCAGCGGAAAGATTTCCGCCATGAAGAGCGGCTTCAGAAAATGCAGCTCTTCTTCGGTCAGCTCCTCACGATCGAGCACCGAAATCCCGGCGCCGCGCAGCGCGATACGGAGCGCGCGCCAGCGATCCTGCTGGCGGTCGATGAGCTTGGTGGCGGCGGCATGCACGCGCGCGAGCTGTTCGCTCGGCGTCAGGCCATCGTTGCTGACCAACGTCACGCCCGCCTTCACTTGCTCGTGCAAGCCGGCGACGCGGACCATGTAGAATTCATCGAGGTTGGACGCGGAGATGGACAAAAAGCGCAGTTGCTCAAGCAACGGATGCTGCTCGTTCTCAGCCTCTTCGAGCACGCGGGTGTTGAACGCGAGCCATGAAAGCTCGCGGTTTAAGAACCGCTTGGGGTCATTCAGCGGCGGCGTATTCTGCGCCGCGACGCGCGTCTTCTTGCGCGATTTCGCCATCTGTTAACCGTCTCCACCAACCCAGCGCGCCTGCATTCTCTCCAGCGCTCGCTTCGCGATCGCCGTGGTCACAGGCTTTGCCCCGCGCACCAGCTCCTCGTCCAATGCCGCCGCCCAGGCTTGAGCCGCAGCGAAGGTTCGAGGGAGCCGCCGCACGAGGTACTTGGCGGCATCATCGCTCAATTGAATGAATTTCTCGCGACAAATACGGCGTAAAACCACGTCCATCAGCGCTTCATCCGGCTCGCCAAGCTTAGCGACCGGTAAAGATGCGAGCCGGGAGCGCAGATCAGGGGTCTCTACAGTCCAGGCCGAAGGCGGAGCGCCGCCCACCAGCAGCACGGCCCCGTGTTCGGCCCGCGCAAGATCGAGGACGCGCCAGAGCATCGGCTCGTCGCGTGCGCCATCGGCGTTGTCGATCAGGAGGCGGCCTCCAGCCTGGAGAAACGCATCCGCGCCTTCCTCGGCGCTGGCGGTGGCAGGGATCTGGCGGGCGCCGACTTCCAGCGCCCAGGCCAATGCAAGGTGCGTTTTGCCCGAGCCGGGCGGGCCTGAGATCGCCAGCGCGCCGTGCGGCCAAGCGCGCCAATCGGTCAGCAGCTTTGCCGCGTCGCGGTTCGCCTCGGCCACCACCAGCTTGTCGGGCGAGCGATCGCCCATCTGGAATTCAAACAGGCGCGGCTGCTCGGCGCTCAACGCTCCCTCTCCTCTTGAGAGGAGGGGGCGAGGGGCGGGGTGAACCACCACATCGGCGAGCCTTCGCCGAACATGTCCAACGCCGCGGTCAGCTTCGAAACGTCGAGCTTCACCCCACCCCTAACCCCTCCCCTCGCGGGGAGGGGAACGCTACCTTGCTGCGACACGGAGTGTTGGACCATTCGCGGTATCAGCCAAACTGACGCCGCGGCGCTGCAGTTCGGCCGTGAGTTGGTTGCGATCGCCGACAAACGAAAACGAGACCAGCGCGCCCTGGCGGCCAACCGCTTCAATGCGGATTTCCGAGATCAGCGTTTGGGCGGCGCCGCCGAGCGCGTCCTTGATCTGCTCCCACTGCGCTTGGCTGGTGTAGAGCGCCGACGCATTGATGCGGCCGCGCTGACCGCCGCCGGTGGCGACGCGCGCTTTCCATTCGTTCTGAATGCGCGTGCTTGCCTGTTCGGCGAGCGAAGATAGCGCGGCGCGCAAGGCCGACGGATCTTCGCTAGCGATGCGCGCGGTGACCTCGCCACGCTGCTGTGTCGCCGCGCCGCTGACTTCAACGAGTGTCGCGGTCGCGGTCAAACCTTGCACACGCAGCGTCGCGTAAAGCGCGGAGGCGGCAGCGGCCGCTTGCGCGAACGGCTGCGCCGTCTGCCAGGCCGGCGCGCCCTGAAGCGTCGCGGGGGCCGCCGCGAGCGGCACCAGTTCATCGCTGAAGCCGCCATTGGCCCACGCGTCGCGCCACGCGGTCGCCGTCTCTTCGGCCGTACCATCGATAACCAGCGGCGCGACAAGCACGGGCGACGTGCGCGTATCGACGACGGTGAGATTGAATTGACGCAGCAGCGTGCGCACGCCGGAAGGATCGAAGCGCACGGTGAGGCGGCCGATATAGCGGGTGCCGGAGCGGCGCTCCTCTTCGACGTCGACGCTGGAGACCAGCCGCTCAAGCGTGGCGGGCTCCACCTGTGGCACACCGCGAGTGGAGAGTTCGTCCGGGATGGTCAGCCGGCGGACGAGGCGCTCGAACCCTGCCCGCTGCGCCGCCGCGAAGCCGGCTTGTTGCGCAGCCGCAGCATTCGCGGCGGTTTCATCCACACGAACGCCGCCGACAACGTAGACATTGTCGCGCCCTTGGGCGCTTGCCGCACCCGGCGCGAACGCGCACAAGGCGGCAAGGAAAACAGCGGCAAATGCCGCCAAGGGCGAAAACTTCATTACGGAACCTCGGTGTCGGGAGACCCTACCCGGCGCGGAATCGCCTATCAATGTGGCGGCTTCTGGACTCATCAATTGACCAACACCCCGGGAACTAACGGCCTTACCTATCGCGACGCAGGTGTGGATATCGACGAAGGCGAGCGCCTGGTCGATCTCATCAAGCCGGCTGCGAAATCCACAGCCCGCCCTGGCGCGGACGGGTCTTTGGGCGGATTCGCCGGCGCCTTCGACCCCAAAGCGGCGGGCTTCAAGGACCCGATCTTCCTGGCGACGACCGATGGCGTTGGCACCAAGCTGAAAATCGCGATCGAAAGCGGACGCCACGAAACCGTCGGCATCGATCTGGTGGCGATGTGCGTGAATGACCTTTCGGCCCAAGGCGCCGAGCCGCTGATGTTCCTGGACTATTACGCCACCGGCAAACTCAATGCCGATGAAGCGGCGCTGGTGGTGCAAGGCATCGCCGAGGGCTGCCGCCAGGCGGGCGCGGCGCTCTCGGGCGGCGAGACGGCCGAGATGCCAGGCATGTACGGCAAGGGCGATTACGACCTCGCGGGCTTTTCTGTCGGCGCCGCTGAGCGCGGGACGCTGCTGCCGCGTGTCGATGAGATGGCGGCGGGCGATGTGATCGTCGGCATTGCGTCGAGCGGGCC
>JADLHI010000447.1 GCA_020848895.1 Hyphomonadaceae bacterium | reverse complement strand
TCGGTGCGGCCGACGTTGAGACCCGGAAGAATGCCACGCGCGGACATAAACCGCGGCGGCAGGTTGTTCTTGAGTTCGCCCGAGGGCTCGCCATACGGAAACGCGTGCGCGCGCGGCGATGGCGCGCCCATGCCTATCAGCGCGTCGCGATTGCGCGCCAGATCTTCGAGCGTGGAAAAGATATCTTGGCGCGCGCACTCGGCGTGGCTCGATGTGTGGCAGCCGATTTCGTGACCGGCCTGAACCAGGCGCGCGATATCGTCCGGCGTGTAGCCCATGCCGCAAGGTCCTTCGACACCGGCCATGCCTGAAGCGGCGTAGTAAGTGCCGCACGCGCCGTGACGCTCAAGCACGCGCGCGCCGGCATCGGCGGCGCTCGCGGGGAAATCGTCAAAGGTGATCGAGAGCACGGGCTGCGCGAACGAGAGCGTCTCTGGCCGCGCCGCATAGTGCTGGGTCAGGCGGCGGCGGACTTTGCTGACCAGATCGCGGCGCGGCGCGTAAGCGGCGGTGGTCATGCCAAGTGCTCCGCGTAATGGCTCGCCCGCAGGAGCTTGAAAGCGGCGCAGCGCACGCGCATCGGCGCCAGGCCGCGCGGGTCGCGTGCGATCCAGCTATAGACGCGCCGCTGCGCCTGGCGCGCCGGCATTGCCCGCAGCGCACTGGCGACGCGGTGAGCGGCGAAGCGCTTTACCTGCAGCGGATGCTTGCGTGCGAGGCGGCCAAAGTTTGGGCCAGCCTCCGCCGACTTGCGCATCAAAGTGCCGATATCGTCGAGGCCGGCGTGGGTCGCGGGATTGTCGACATGCATGATGGCCTCGACGCGGGCGACATCCAGCGCCCAATCGACATCCTCGAAACCCCAGCCGGTGAAATGATCGTCGAACGGATGCTCAAGCAGGAAGGCGCGCTCGACCAGCAGGTTTGATGACGCCGTCGCCTGTGCGGCGCGGCGCGCGCGCCGGTGAGCCGGTTGGCAATCGGAGCTGCCGAAGAGCGCGAAATGCAACGCGGTTTCCGGCGTGCGGTGCGCGAGCGCAAGCGAAAGACCGCCGAACGCAACGCGCGGCGCTTGCGTCTTGATGATGCCCAGCCAGATGGAAAGGAAGCTCGATGCGTCAGGCAACATGTCAGCGTCGAGGAAGAGAATGTAATCGCCTTGCGCTTCCGCGATCAGGCGATTGCGGGCCTTGGCGCGGCCGAGATTGTGTTCGCAGACGATGATGCGCGCCGGCGCGCCGGTGGCGTGCGCCGCGCTCACCGCATTCGCGACAAGTTCGGCGGATGCCGAGCCATCGTCCAGCAGCACGAACTCCACGCCAGCCGGCGCGGAGCCAAAGCGCTTCAGCAACGCCGATGGATCGTGGCGATAGAAGGGCGTGAGGACGCTCAGCACCGGTTTGTGCGGGCGATCGCGAACGATGATGGTTTGTTCAATCGGCATTGGCGGGACTCGAAATCGGGTGAAAGCGGCTTTGCGCGGCGCGAAGGGCGGCGGCGGCGAAATCGCGCGCGCGCATGACGTTGAGGGCGAGCGCCGCGATCCCATAGATTGATGCGCCCAAGGCCGCGCTCTGGAAGAGGCCGAGTGTTGTGTGTGCGCCCGGGAAGGCGATCACGGCGATGGCCATAAGCGCGGCGGCGGCGCAGATGCGCGCAAGTTGACCGGCCGGAAACGGCAACGGAAGCAGGCGTTGCCCCGCCAGCGCCAACACAACAGCGCCCACCGTCGCCCCCGCCGCGGCGCCAACGGCCGCGCCGACCGCACCATGGGCGCCGGCGAGCCAGGCGGTCAGCGCCAGCTGCACCGCGCCCGGCGCCAGCATCAGCAGCGCGCGTTGACCGGTGCGGCGGCTAAGCTGAAACGCTTCCGACCAATAATAAAGACCGAAGCCCGACATCAGGCCCGCGAGCGCAAGCCACGGCAACGCGGCGGCTGTCTCCGCGCGCAGCGCTTCGCCGACCATCAACGTCGCCACCGGTTGCGCAAGCAGGGCAAGACCGATGCTGGCAGGGATGGTGATGGCGGCCAGCAGAACGAATCCGCCGCGCGCCGCATCGCGCGCGGCGCCGGCGCCTTTTTCTTCGTACGCAGCGAAGACGAGCGGCGCGAACGCGGCGCTCACACCCATGAACACGATGTCCAACGCGCGCGCCAAGCCGAAGGCGGCGGCGTAAGCGCCGAGCGGCGCCGTGCCCGCTTCTCCAGCAAGCACTAGGCGCGCAATCGCTTGCACGCCGAGATCGACGGCGAGCGCGAGCGCCAACGGCGCGCCGTAGCTGGCATAGGAGATCGAGCGCGCGAGCGAGGTTTGCCCACCGTGTGCATCGCGCATGAGCCGCGGCAGGTCGATCAGCGCGACGAGCGCGCCCGCCGCAAGCAGTCCAGCGAAGGGCGCGGCGGGGCCAAAGTCGAACATCACCAGCAGCGCCACGCCAACCGCGAAACCGGCGACGATGTAGACGGTCTCAAGCACCGCGTAACGGCCGAACGCCAGCGCCGCGCGATCGCTTTCGCGGCCGAGGCGCGTGATGAAGCGCAACACCGCCGCGCCGGCGGCAAACGCTGAAAGCGCGGCGATGTCGTCGCGCAAACCGGCGAACGCCAGCGCGCCTGCCGTTATCGCAATCACGCCAAGGCCGAGCGTTACCGCGAGCGCCAGCAACGTCGCGAAGTGATCGGCCAGGCGTTTTTCGGCCCGCGCCGCGGCAAAGAAGCGAAACGCCGCCGACTCAGCCCAGGTGAACGCCAGCGTGTGCGCCGCCATCGAGATCGACAGCGCCAGCGCGTAGCGGCCGAAATCCTCGGCGCTCATCAGGCGCGTGAATGCGGCGATCGCGCCAAACCCGATCAGGGCCTGGGCGATCTGCAATGGCGCGAGCGAAAGGATGCGCGCGGTGCTCACCGGGCGCCCTTGTCCCCGAAGATCACCGGCACGGTGCGGATCAGCACTTCAAGATCGAGCCAAAGCGACGAGCGTGCGACATATTCAAGGTCGTAGCGCACCCGGCGGCGCACCGATGAAGCCGATGTCACCGGCCCGCGCGAGCCGTTGACTTGCGCCCAGCCGGTAATGCCCGGCTTCACGCGATGGCGGTGCGCGTACTCAGCGACGATCTCGGTGAGATCGCGCTCGCAGGTCTTCATGCCGACAGCGTGCGGACGCGGGCCGACAAGGCTCATGTCGCCGCGCAGCACGTTGAACAGTTGCGGCAGTTCATCGAGGCTGGTGCGGCGCAGGAACGCGCCCACGGCGGTGATGCGCGGATCGTTCTCGCGCACTTGCGCCAGCGGCGCGCCCGGATCGTGACGCATGGTGCGGAACTTCAGCACCGTGAAGACGCGATTGTTGAAGCCGTGGCGGCGCTGGCGATAGAGCGCCGGGCCGGGGGTGTCGAGCTTGACCAGCGCGGCGATGACCAGCATCGGCAGCGCAAAGGCGCCAAC
>JADLHI010000446.1 GCA_020848895.1 Hyphomonadaceae bacterium | reverse complement strand
TGGTGTTCGCGAGCTATGCGCATCGCACGCTTGGCGATCCGGTGTCGCGCGAGTGCGTGCATGTGGGCGACAGCTGGCATTGCGCCAGCCCGCAGCTTGGGCAGGGCGCGAACATGGCGTTGCTCGACGCGCTAGCTTTGTCGCGGGCGCTGGAGAGGCAAGGCAATCTCGATGCGGCGCTCGGCGAATATGCGCGGATGCGCGCGCTCCACATCAAGCTTTACCAAGCCGCTTCCTGGATGTTCACGCCGGCCTATCAATCCGACAACGACGCGTTCGCGTTTGTGCGCGATTGGATCATGTCGCCGCTCTCCCGCGCCCCGCTCGCACCAGCCGTGCTGGCCGCGCTTGTCGCCGGTGAACTCGGTTCGCCGCTTGCCGTTATCAGAAAAGAAACTCTGTCAAAACGGCGAACAGGCTGGTCAACAGCGTGAGCCATCCTGTTGCCTTCACGTCTTTGTCTGGGTGGATGAACAAGAGAAAGTACGGATTTAGGGGGAAGTGAATTCGTACCATGTATGAGTGTGGTTCAGCGGTGGCGTCATCCTTCGCCTTGGCGAACAACATACGCACTCGGCGCCATAGATTTGTGTTGTGGCGTTTGAGTTCCTGGCGCTGCAGATATTCCGCGCGGTTCTTCAGTGCGAGGACAATATCCGGCGCCAACGCAATTTGCCCGTGATCGACCCGATGGGCTGTGCGAACCATTCGCAGACGAGCGGACCTCCGGTCGAGCACAATCCTTTTGTCGATGCGCCTCACACCGTCGACTATCGTGAACGAATGCAGCAGGTTTACATCCGCCGGTAGTTTCTCGGATTGGATATCAAACGTCTGCTGAGTGAAGACGACGTCCTTATCTCCATAGCCGAACCTGTTTTCGTGAGAGGTAATGTCGATCGTGACGTTCTGGTTTTGAATTTCGCCGCGGTAGACATCCGACAGCACGAGAAGCAACAGGAAGACCACAACGAGAAGTATGCCGAACTTCACAAGTGTGGCTTCTGACGAGTCAATTTGCAGCCAGGTCCACACATTGGTCGCGCTTCGTACGAAGCTCGCCCAAGTAGCCGCCAGGTTCATCACCGCCTCCCCCGAGATCGTTAACGAACCTTAACGTTTGGGGATAACTCCGCAATGAGGCGGGGGGTGTGCGGTTACGCACTCTTCTTCGCGTCGATCCGGCTCCAGATGCGGTCGTGGATGAGGAAGGCCACGGTTTGGACGGCGGGTTCGATGAGGCCGACGGCGAGCGCGGCGCGCCAGTCGCGCGTGATCGTGTAGGTGACGGCGATCGCGACCGTGAGGTGCATCAGCGAATAGGAGCCGGTCTTCAGGGCGAGGCGCATGCTGAGAAGATATGATTGTTGCGAATGGTGCGCAAGTAGGCGGTGGTCGAACTTCGTATCGAATGGGCGGTGTTTCACCTCTCCCCCGCCCCCTCCCCATGACGGGGAGGGGAATTGGGCGCGGCCTATGCGTTCCTGCGAATTGACGCCTTGCGCGACGCACTCCATTTCAGGCCATGGCGCAGAACACAGAGGCATCCGCGGCTCCTGAGATCATTACGGACTCCGCGGCTCACCACGAACACGCTCTGATCATCGATTTCGGCAGTCAGGTCACACAGCTGATCGCCAGGCGCGTGCGCGAGAACGGCGTCTATTGCGAAATCCATCCGTACAACAAAGTTGACGCTGACTTCCTGAAGCGCTTTCAGCCAAAGGCGATCATCTTCTCCGGCGGTCCGGCGAGCGTGATGGACAAGGGCAGTCCGCGCGCGGCCGAGCAAGCGTTCAAGCTCGGCGTGCCGATCATGGCGATTTGCTACGGCCAGCAGACGATGACGGTGCAGCTCGGCGGCGTCGTCGAAGGCGGACACGCGCGCGAGTTCGGCCGCGCCGATGTCGAGATCAAGAAGTCGTCGCCCCTGTTTGAGGGCGTGTGGGACGTCGGCGGGCGCTATCCGGTCTGGATGAGCCACGGCGACCGCGTGACCAAGCTGGCCGAAGGCTTCGAAGTGGTGGCCACTAGCGAGAATGCGCCGTTCGCGATCGCTGTCGATGAGAAGCGCCGCTATTACACGACAATGTTCCACCCCGAGGTCGTGCATACGCCGGATGGGGCAAAGCTGCTGAAGAATTTCACCCATCGCATCGCCGGCATGAAGGGCGATTGGTCGATGAAGGCGTTCAAGGCCGAAGCGATCGCGCGCATCCGCGCGCAGGTCGGCGACGGGCGCGTGATCTGTGGGCTTTCGGGTGGCGTCGATTCAAGCGTCGCGGCGGTGCTGATCCACGAAGCGATCGGCGATCAGCTGACTTGCGTCTATGTCGATCACGGGCTGATGCGGAAGGGCGAGTCCGAGCAGGTGGTGAAGCTCTTCCGCGATCACTACAACATTCCGCTCATCCACGCCGAAGAGAGCGAGCTTTTCCTTGGCGCGCTGGAAGGCGTCGCCGATCCGGAAATCAAGCGCACGACCATCGGCAAGCTCTTCATCGATGTGTTCGACGCGAAGGCGGCGAGCGTCGGCGGCGCCGATTTTCTGGCGCAGGGCACGCTTTATCCGGACGTGATCGAGTCGAAGTCGGCGACCGGCGGACCGTCGGTGAAGATCAAGTCGCACCACAATGTCGGCGGTTTGCCGGAGAACATGCGCATGCAGCTGGTCGAGCCGCTGCGCGATTTGTTCAAGGACGAAGTGCGCGCGCTCGGGCGCGAGCTTGGGTTGCCGGAGACGTTCGTCGGGCGCCATCCGTTCCCGGGGCCGGGCCTCGCGATCCGCGTGCCGGGGATAATCACGCGCGAGAAGCTCGATATTCTGCGCGAGGCCGATGCGGTCTATCTCGACGAGATCCGCAAGGCGGGTTTGTACGATAAGATCTGGCAGGCGTTCGCGGTGCTGCTGCCGGTGCAAACCGTCGGCGTCATGGGCGACCACCGGACGTATGAGTATGTCTGCGCGCTGCGTGCGGTGACTTCAACGGACGGGATGACGGCGGATTTTTTTCCGTACTCGATGGATTTCCTCGGCCGCGCCGCAACGCGCATCATCAACGAAGTGCGCGGCGTGAACCGCGTCGTCTACGACGTAACCTCAAAGCCGCCTGGAACAATCGAGTGGGAATAGAACCGTGAAGCTGGCGGGTGTTCTGGCTTTGGTTGGTTTGGCGCTGGTGTTGAGCGTGCTCTTCATTTGGCGCGATCTCAGAGGCTGGGAGGGCATGTACCCGGAAAATCCAACCCGGATTGTCGCGACGCTGCCGGGACGGTCTGACTTCACGATCGCCGATTGCGTGCCGGGCACGGTCGAGCCTCACGACGTGCCGAGCGCAGCGGAATATTCGGGCAGCGCGAGCGTGACGGTGCTGAGCTGCCGAAGCCGCTCAAGCGCCATCGCGATCATTCTTGGCTACATTGCCGCGGCTGGGGCTGGGCTATTTCTATTGTTCTGGGCGCGTGCGCGGGAATGAGCACCGCCGATCTTCCGCGCTGCAAATGGCCTGGCAGCGATCCGCTCTACATTGCCTACCACGATCGCGAATGGGGCGTGCCGCTGCGCGACAGCCGCGCGCTGTTCGAGATGCTGCAGCTAGAGGGCGCGC
>JADLHI010000445.1 GCA_020848895.1 Hyphomonadaceae bacterium | reverse complement strand
TCCTTCGCAAAGCCGGTCTCGGCCAGGATCTTGTTGAGTTCGTCTTCGCTATCGAGCGCAAACGTCTTCACGCCGAAATCGTGGAAGGCGCGGCCGATGGCGCGGCGGCTCTTCACCGGGTGCATGAAGGCCAATTGCGCGGTCGGGAACTTCTTGGCGACCAAAGCCGCTTCGTTGTCCGACGCAACGTCGAAGCTGCGGACACCCGCGCCCCACAGCGCGTCGAGCACCCACTCGGACGGATTCGCCTTTACGGCGTAGAACGTCTCGCCGGGAAAATTGGCAAGAAACCACTCCGCCGCCGCGCGGACGCGGTGCGGGCGGGCGATAGCCACGGGACCGTCCGGCGCTTCGCGCGCAGTCAGGTCAAGAGGCGAGAGGACAGAGTCCATCCGGCAGCTCCCTAAACTCGTAACCGCTTTCGGCGGTTCAGTTCATTCCCAGGCCGGCGTTAGTCGGACATGCCTAATGTCAGGTCCGCCCTTGGGAGCTTGCGCCGGAAGGATCGCCAGGGAGCATCCTGCTTCCTGTGTTTTGCGATCCCCCAGGTGGCCTGGGCCGAGGGGGCGTTAGTGGACGCTGTTTCCAGGTCCGCCGGTAACGTTGCGAAATATGGTGAGTGTTCCCCAATGTAAAGAGCGATTGTTGGTTAATTTCCCTTGCGGAGTCAGAACGATGTCGCGCGTGACTCCGGCGCTGCCGAAACGCGCACGTGAGGCGTTCCCATCACGTCACAAAACCGAAACGGAAGTGTCGCTCAGCCTTCGCTGAACCGTCGCGCGCCCGTCACCGCACGCCTCTAACCCCCGCCTCGCCCAAGGAGCGTGCGCATGAGTCGCCCGCTGAACCCATGGGGCTCGGTCTGACCAGGGGGTCTCTAGATGAAGAACGTTCTTTCCAAAGCCGCGCTGGCGGTGTTGGCGGCGGCAGGCGGCATGGCCGCGACGGCTGGCGCAGCGCACGCGCAATCAACACCGACGATCCAGCCGATGAGCGGCGCGCCGGAAATCCGTGACGGCCAACAGCGCTTCAAGGTGCGCGGCCGTTTCCAGTACGACATCTACAGCAGCGACTGGGATGTTCTCGACGAGGACGCGCAGCGCTCTTACGTGCGCCGCGCCTTCCTTGGCGCGCAGGGGCGTCTGACCGATCATTGGCGCTACAAGATCGATTTCGTGCTGAACCCGGGCGCCGGCGTCGATGACGCCGCCACCGGCGACGGCGCGATCGCGGTCGACGACGCCTATCTCGAATATGCCGGCGATTTCTATTCGTTCGTCATCGGTGAAAACAACGTCACCTCGCCGCTCGAGGATCGCACCTCTTCGCTCGATATTCCGTTCATCGAGCGCTCCAGCATTATCAACGCCTACGGCTTTGGCCGCGCCGCCGGCGCTGCGTTCCTGGTGACGGGCGCCAACTGGATGGGCGCTGTCGGCGTCTATGGCGACTCACTCAACAATTCGGATTCGAACCTCGCGCAAGACGAGCAAGCATCGATCAGTGGCCGCTTCACCTGGGCGCCGATCTTCGAAGCGTCCCCAGGCAGCTACCGTTTGCTGCATCTCGGCGTCTCGGCCCGTCAGCGCTACAACGGCGATGATGGCCTGTTCCGCTATCGCACGCGCCCGCTCAACGGCCGCGGCACGCGCTGGATCGAATCTTCCTCAGGCAACGCGCTTGAGTCGGATACGGCCTATGGCTTCGAAGTTGCCGGCCAGTGGAACGCGTTCGGCTTCACCGCCGAATACCAAACCATCAATGGCGAAACCCCGGCCGGTCTCGAGATCGAGTCGGACGGCTATTATGTCGACCTCAACTGGTCGCTGACCGGTGAGCCGCGCGCGTACCGTGGCAACCAAGGCTCGTTCGGCCCGACCGTGCCGGCGCGCGCGATGGGCGAGGGCGGCTGGGGTCACTGGGACGTCAGCGCCCGTTATGACTTCATCGATCTCAGCGACCTGGAAGCGGGCGCTTCTCGCGGCGAGCAAACCGCTTACGCACTCGCGCTCAACTGGGTTCCGGTCGACCATGTCCGCTTCATGCTGAACTACGCGCAATCCGACATGGATCGCACGGTCGGCGCTGACGAAGAAGCGACCGTCATCTCGCTGCGCTCGCAGTTCGATTTCTAACCCCGCGACTGACGGAGGTCCGGCCAATGGCCGGATCTCCGTGATTTTCGAGGGATATTGGAGGACTATATGAACACGCAATTTTTCAAAGCGATGAGCAAGATAGCGGCCGCATCCGTCGCCGCGATCGCGCTCGCGTCGGGGCCTGCGTCGGCGCAACAAGCCGGCGCTCCGTTCACAATCCAGGTCGACGGCTCGTCGACCGTGTTTCCGATTTCGGAAGCGGTTGCCGAAGGCTTCCAGCAAACCACCCAAGGCCGCATCCGCGTTGCGGTCGGTGAATCGGGTTCGTCGGCTGGTCTGCGCAAGTTCTGCCGCGGCGAAATCCACATCGCCGACTCGTCACGCCCGATCCGTTCGAGCGAAATGGCGACCTGTGCCGCCGCCGGCATTCAATACGTCGAAATCCCGGTTGCGTTCGATGGCGTTACCGTCGTCGTCCACCCGTCGAACCCGATGCGGTCGATCACTGTCGCGCAACTGCGCCAAATCTGGTCGCAGGGTTCGCGCGTCAGCAACTTCAACCAAGTGGGCGGCCCCGACTTGGCGATGCAACTTTATGGTCCGGGCTCAGCCTCGGGCACGTTCGAGTATTTTACCGAAGCTGTGAACGGCACGGCGCGCTCGTCGCGCACCGATTACACGCCGTCGGAAGATGACAACGTGCTGGTGCAAGGCGTGGCCAACAATCCGGGCGGCCTCGCTTACTTCGGCCTTGCGTATTACGAAGAGAACCGCAACCGCCTGCACGCGCTCTCGATCGATAATGGCCATGGCGCGATCGCGCCGAGCCAAGCCACGGTTCGCGACGGTTCCTATCAGCCGCTCTCACGCCCGATCTTCATCTACGTGAACGCCGCCGCCCTGCGCCGTCCGCAAGTGCAACAGTTCGTGCAGTATTACATCAACAACGCCGCCTCGGTTTCCGAGCGGGTTGGGTATGTCGCGCTGCCGCAGGCTGCCTACGCGACGTACCTGCAGCGCGCCCAGCGCCGCCAAATCGGCACTGCCTTCGGCGGCCGCGCCGTGATTGGGGCCAGCATCGAGGACGTAGTGGGCCGCCGCCTGGTCCAGACGCCGGTCAGCGAATAACCGAAGCGAGGAGGGTGGGAGGCCATTGGTCTCCCACCCTTTTTCTTGTGGAAGTTCCGTGCGCTGCGGTTCTGCATGCGTCTTCTGCGTCCCCGCCGGACCGCCCGAAGTCAAACTGTCACAAAACTGAATTATGGCTCCCCCGCCGATAGGGGTTCGCCCGGGAGTGAGTCGTGGAACGGGACTTCACGAAGAAGAAGGGCCGCTGGCTGGAGCGCGCCATGGAGGGGCTGCTGTTCGCCGCCGCCGCCGCCGCGATCGCGATCGTCCTCGGGATCATCTACGTCGTTGCTTCTGAATCGACGAAATTCTTCTCGCACGTTTCCGTCATTGAGTTTCTGACGTCGACCACCTGGACGCCACTCTTCGACAATCCGCAGTACGGCATCGCGCCGCTGCTGACCGGGACGTTCATGTCGACCTTGGTCGCGCTCGCGGTGGCTGTGCCGCTGGGCCTCCTGGTGGCGATCTATCTCTCTGAATTTGCCGGCGCGCGCACACGTGAGACGATCAAGCCGACGCTCGAACTGCTCGCGGCGGTGCCGACCGTCGTCTACGGCTACTTCGCGCTGCTGTTCGTGACGCCGCTGCTGCAAGGTTGGCTGCGGCCGTTCGGCATCGAGCTGCCAAGCTTCAACCTCCTCTCCGCGGGCATCGTCATGGGCCTGATGATCATCCCCTACATTGCATCGCTTTCAGAAGATGCGATGCGCGCCGTGCCGCGCTCGATGCGCGAAGGTTCCTATGCGATGGGCGCGACGCGGCTGGAGACAGCCTTCCGCGTCGTTGTGCCGGCGGCTGTCTCCGGCGTTGTCGGCGCTGTGATCCTCGGCATGTCGCGCGCGATTGGCGAGACGATGATCGTCGTCGTCGCTGGCGGTCAGTTGCCGCAGATGGTCACAAATCCCGCGCAACAGGGCGCGACGGTGACGGCGTTCATAGCGCAAGTGGCGCTGGGCGATCTGCCGTTCGGCACGCTGGAATACAATTCGATCTTCGCCGCGGGCTTGGCGCTTCTAGTGCTGACGCTGATGTTCAACCTCGTGGCCTTCTGGCTGCAGCGCCGCTACCGGGAGGCATATTAATGACCGCGATAGACGCCGCTAAGCCGGTGCGTGACATCACGGCGCATCCGCCGGGCCTGGGGGTGCGGAAGTTCAAGGACAGCGCCTTCATCATCTGGGGCATCGTCGCCACCATTATTGGCCTCGGCACGCTGGTGACGCTGGTCGGCGACCTCGTGCATGATGGCGGCCATCGCCTGACGCTGGCGTTCTTCTCAAGCTTTCCCTCGTCCGAGCCGGCGCAAGCGGGCATCCTGTCGGCGTGGGTTGGATCGCTACTGGTGATCTTCACGACGGCGCTTTTCGCGATCCCGATAGGGATTTTGGCTGGCCTCTATCTGGAGGAGTACGCGCCGAAAAATCCCGTCACCAGCGCTATTGAAATTGCGGTGAACAATCTGGCGGGCGTGCCGTCGATCCTGTTCGGGCTGATGGCTGTCGGCATCTTCGTGCAGTTTCTCGGCAACCCAAACCGCTGGTTCTCGTTCTTGCCGGAAAGCATCCGCGAAGGAGGGGCGCACCTCTTCGGCCAATCGATCCTTACCGCCGGCATCACGCTGTCGCTGCTGATCCTGCCGGTGATCATTGTCGCGACGCGCGAAGCGGTGCGCGGCGTGCCGCAGGAAATTCGCCACGCGGCGCTCGCCGTCGGCGCCACTAAGTGGCAAGCGACGCAGCATCACGTGCTGCCGTATGCGCTGCCTGGCGTTGTCACGGGAGTCATTATCGGCGTGTCGCGCGCGCTCGGCGAAACCGCGCCGCTGATCATGATCGGGGGCCTCACGTTCGTGGCGTTCTTGCCGATTACGCGCCCGGGCGACGCGACGTTCGAGACCATCGGCGTGCTCGACGAATACGGCGCCGCGGTCGATCCCTCAGCCACCGAGACGGTGCACATCACCCATGACGGCGTGGTGGTTCTGCCGGACTTCACCGAGCGCGCGGTGCAGGCCGGTCAGACGATCGAGCTGCCGCACGGTTCAACCGTGCAATCGACGGCCGATTGGGGCGACGCGATCGTCAGTTGGAATCCGGGTCACTGGCTCGGCCAGGAATTCACGGTGATGCCGATCCAGATGTTCAACTGGACCTCG
>JADLHI010000444.1 GCA_020848895.1 Hyphomonadaceae bacterium | reverse complement strand
TGCAGATCGTGCACTGCCGGCGTCTCGCGCGCGGGCATGCGGTTGAAAGCATCGAGCGCCGCGATCTTGTAGGCTTCGGCGAGCGTCGGATAGTTGAAGGTGTTCTCGACGAAATAGTCCAAGCCGCCATCGAGATTGAGCACAGCTTGGCCGATATGGATGAGTTCGGTCGCGCCTTCGCCAACGATGTGCACGCCGAGCAAGCGGCGCGTGTTGAGATCGAAGATCATTTTCATGAAGCCGGAATTGAGGCCCATGATGTGGCCGCGCGAGGTTTCGCGGAAACGGGCGATGCCGGTCTCGTACGGAATGCGCTTATCGCGCACCTGTTCTTCCGTCATGCCGATCGTGGAAATCTCCGGCACTGAATAGATGCCGTACGGAAAAAATTCCGGCGGCGCATGCGCTTCGGCGCCGAAGGCGTGACACGCCGCGATGCGCCCCTGCTCCATCGAGGTCGAGGCAAGACTCGGAAAGCCGATGACGTCGCCGACGGCGTAGATGTGCGGCACAATGGTGCGGAACGTGGCTTTATCGGCGAGCACCCGGCCGCGGTCGTCCGCCACCAGACCCGCGGCTTCGAGATTGAGCGAAGCGGTCGATCCCA
Organism: Hyphomonadaceae bacterium; assembly: GCA_020848895.1. Taxonomy (GTDB): domain Bacteria; phylum Pseudomonadota; class Alphaproteobacteria; order Caulobacterales; family Aquidulcibacteraceae; genus Vitreimonas. Next base: position 5,428 of record JADLHI010000444.1, on the reverse strand, counting down.
CGCGCCCCGCGGCGAAGAGCACCATGTCCGCGAAAATCTGGCGCTGATCTTCCAACTGCACAAGGCAGCTCTCAGGCCCGAGCTTTTCGACGCTCACGGCCTTGCTGTTGAACCGCAGGCTGACGCCGCGGTCCCGCAGATCGTGGATGAACTCATCGACAAGCTCGCGATCGACAAAGCCCAGCAAGCTCGGCCCCGGTTCGATCACCGTGACCTTGACATCGAGCGCCGAGAAGATCGTCGCATACTCGATGCCGATGACGCTGGCGCCGATCACGGCGAGCGAACGCGGCAGGCGGGGCAACTCCAGAATTTCGTCGGCATCGACGACGCTCTCGCCATCGAACGGAATGTGCGCCGGCCGATAGGGTGTGGTGCCCACGGCGAGAATGACGCGGTCGCCGTGATAATGGCGCACGTCGCCGCCCTCGCCTGTCACTTCGATTGCGTTGGGGCCAACAAAGCGCGCGGCGCCGGAAATCCAGGTGACGTTGTTGCGGGCGAACTGGTGTTCGAGCACTTCGACTTCATGATCGAGCGTGATGCGCAGACGGCGGCGCAAGTCCTCCGCCGTGATGTCGGCCTTGTTGCGATGGGCGCGGCCATAGAAGCCACGCTCGCGCCAGCCGGAGAGATTGAGCACCGTCTCGCGCAGGGTCTTGGATGGGATCGTTCCGGTGTGGACACAAACGCCGCCGACGCGCCGCCCGCGCTCGATCACCAGCACACCTTTCTTGAGCTTAGCCGCCTGCACCGCCGCCCGCCGGCCAGCAGGGCCTGAGCCAATGACGATGAGGTCGAAATGCTGCATCCGCCGATGCTTGGACCGCACCGCTCGCCAAGACGTTAAAGTTCCCGCTCTGGCGTGATGTCGGGACGCGCGGCGCCCGTTCGTCCTATGCTCAAAGCCAAGGAGACCCCCATGCGGAAGATCATCGTCGGCGCTTTCGTTTCCCTCGATGGCGTCATGCAGGCGCCCGGCGGGCCGACTGAGGACCCGACCCAGGGCTTCAAATATGGCGGCTGGTTCGTGCCGTTCTTCGATCCGGAGTTCGGTGAAGAGGTCGACGCTCTGTTCAAACAGAAGTTCGACTTGCTGCTCGGCCGCAAGACCTACGAAATCTTCGCCGCGCACTGGCCCTACGCCGAGGGCGGGCCGGATGACGGCATCGCCAAGTTGTTCAAGGAAATCAGGAAATACCCGGTTTCGCGCTCGGGCGACGTCGACACGAGCTGGGCCGCAACAACACTCCTGCGCAGCGTCGATGACGTGAAGCGCCTCAAGCAGGAGGCCGGCCCCGACCTCGTCACTCAGGGCAGCACCGAACTCGTGCATGCATTGCTTGCGGCCGACCTCGTCGACGAGATCAAGGTCTTCACCGCGCCAGTCCTGCTTGGCGGCGGCAAGAAGCTCTTCGCCGACGGCTCGGCGGCGCACAGCTACAAGCTGATTGGCTCACGCGTTTCCAGCAGCGGGATTGTCATCGCGCACTATCAGCGCGCCGGCGACCTAGCGATCGGCGACACCGCGCTCGAAAACCCCAGCAAAGCCGAAACCGCCCGCCAAGACCGGATGAAGCGCGAAGGCTAGAATTATGGAGCGCGGGCGTCCCCGCCCGCGCTCCATGGGGCTTACAGCGTGAAGCTGGCTAGCTTGTTGGTGAAGTTGGTGGCGACGTGGGAGATGCCGTCATTCAGGCGGTTCAGTTCGGGCGCAAGGTGCTCGTCGTACTGGATCGCCGCCATGGCCAGGACCATGAAGGCCAAGCCCGCCAAACCGCGCCAGTGCGTATCGAACGCGGAGCGGAAGTTCTGCTGCAGTTCAATCAAAGCGATCTTGAACATGAGCGACGCCTTCTTGGCTAATGCGCGTCAATCTTTGCGCGCTAAGCGTAAACAAGTGCTAACCGAGGGGTTAACACAAGCGCCGCGTGCATATGTTTTGCAGTGAAGGCGTCGGTTCAGTCGTAGCGCACGACGTAGCGCTTCTTCATCGGCTCGATCACGCGCCACACGCCGCTAAAGCCGGGCTCGATGATGAAGCTATCGCCCTCGCCATAGCGCATCGCTTCGCCGCCATCCGGAACGAGTTCGCACGCGCCCTCAAGCACGTGGCAGAACTCCCATTCTTCGTACTTCACCCGCCAGGCGCCGACGCTCGCGCTCCATTCGCCAGCGAAGATCTTGTCGTCGCGGGCGTAGTCCAGCGTCGAGACGGTGCGCGGCGAACCTTCAACCAGGCGGTCGGCGTCAACCGCCTTCTCCTCCCGCTCACCAGCGCCGGTGATCGCAACGAGTTTGCTCACGGCGGCGTTGCGTCGTCTGCTTTTGGCTTGGCTTCGAAGCCGGCCCAGCGGCCGAACATTTCTTCGGCGCGGCGGAGATTGCGGTCGAGCGAGGCCATGGTCTTGGCGAAGTCGCCGGCGCTGTCGCCGCGCCAGGCGGCGCGCGCTTGGCCGATAATGACGCCGAGGCCCTGCGCGCGGGCTTGGCCGGTCATGCCGTCGGCTTCGAGGCCGGCAAGCGCGAGCACCCAGCGGGCGCAGCGGACGTGGCGCTGGTGCGCGGCGGCGATGAGCGTCGGGTCGCGGTCGGCGCCTTGCTCCATGGCGGTGACGGCGGCGCGGTGCGGCTCCATCGCCTCGAAGCGGCGCATGATAAGTTCGAACAACCGGTCGCGCACGCTTTGGGTTGGATCGAGCTTGTCGAGATTGTCGCCGATCGCCCGATCGAACGCTTCTTCGACACAATCAAGCGCCTCACCGACGCTCGCGCCATAATACTCCGACACGGATCGGTTCGCTGCATCCGCGAGCTTCGTCAACGTCACCTCGCGCCACGATGTGGACACCGCCAGCGACAATGCTGCGCGGGCCAAGTCGCGGCGAAGAGCAGGATCGAGTGGAACGGACATGAAACCTTCGAACTGGAATTGAGTTGCCTTTTCATCAAGGCTTGGGTGGACTTGTCCGTCAAGCGGGCGCGCCCGAGATGAAGCGCGAACGTCAGGAGCAAAGCATGCCGGATGGGACTTTAATGGGGCGCCTCCGCCCCCACCCCCATCACGACCACGCGTTGCAGGCCAAGCTTGCGCAGTGGAATCGTGCGCGCTTGGCGCCGCAGATTCCACAAACCGATTGGCGCACGGCGTTCGCCAACGAACGGGCGATGCTGGAGATCGAGCGCGCCTTCATCGAACAGACGCGCGCCGCTCAAGCCGCGCGCGCGGCGGCAGCGCCCCGCGAACCGCAGGCGTTCGTGGCTTGGTTCGAGGCATTGAAAGAGAACGGGCCGGGCCAGGGCGATGCGCTCTTCCCGTGGCTTGCGGAGCGCGCGACGCTGGAAGAGATGCGCTGGTTTGTCGAACAGGAAGCGGCGGGCGAAGCTGGGTTCGACGATCTCGTCGCCATGGCGCAAGTGAAAATGCCGACGCAGGCAAAGCTAGAGCTTGCGCGCAATTATTGGGACGAGATGGGCCGCGGCAACGCCAAGGGCATGCACGGGCCGATGCTGGATGCGCTGGTGCGCGCGCTCAAGGTGACGCCGCAGATCGAAACGACGCTCGCGCCGTCGCTGGCGCTCGGCAACACGATGGCGGCGCTGGCGACCAACCGTGTTTATGCGTATCACGCGCTCGGCGCGCTGGGCGTGATTGAACTTACGGCGCCGGGGCGCGCGGCGAAAGTGAGCGAAGCGTTGCGCCGGCTGAAGGTTTCGGCCAAGGCGCGCCACTATTTCGACCTGCACGCGGTGCTCGACATAAAGCACTCGGAGGCCTGGAACCGCGAAGTGTTCGCCTCGATTGTCGCCGCAACGCCTGACGCCGCGCCCTGCATCGCCGAAGGCGCGCTGATGCGCCTGCAGTGCGGCGCCGATTGCTTCCACGCATATCGCTCGCACTTTTGGGGCGGAGATGGTTTAACACCGCCATCGTGAAGCTGCCCTTCCCGCTTGCCGCACACGCCCTGCTCGCTGCGCTTGAGGAGCGGGGCTATCGGTTTGTCACGCCTACACCCGCTACGCACGCGCGTGTGATCGCCCGCCGCGATCAGGCGCGCGATTTGCGCGACGCGCTGGGATGGAGCTTGCCGTTTTCGGCCACTACGATCGATCCTGAGATCGTTGATCTCTTGCGCGGCGCCGATCTCTTGGAAGCGCGCGGCGACATGCTGGTCAGCAACGTCCGCGTCTCATCTCTCGGCAATCACCTCTTGCTGCACTCCGCCTATCCAACCACGGCGCGCGATGCCGTGTTCTTCGGGCCGGATTCCTATCGCTTCGCCGGCTTTCTCGAAGCCGAATTGCCGAAACTCTCGCGGCGCGAACATCTCGTCGACTTCGGCGCGGGATCGGGTGTCGGCGCCATCGTCGCGGCAAAGCACGCCGATGGGGTGAGCCTGCTCGACATCAACCCCAACGCGCTGCGCCTAGCGCGTGCCAACGCACTGCACGCCGAGATCAGTTTTCGTATTTCCGGCGCCGAGCGCTGGCGGTTTTTGAACGCCGGCGCGCTCCAAGCCGTGGAAGGCGCGATCGACTGCATCATCGCCAATCCGCCCTACATCGCCGACCCGGCGCACCGCGCTTATCGCGACGGCGGCGGCATGCATGGCGGCGAACTTTCAATGGCGTGGGCGCGGGAAGCGGCGGCGCGGTTGCAGCGCGGCGGGGCGTTTCTGCTCTACACGGGCAGCGCGATCATTGGCGGCGAAGACAAGCTCAAGGCGGCATTGTTCGAAGCGCTCGAAGGTTTTGATGTCGCCTACCGCGAAATCGATCCGGACGTGTTCGGCGAAGAGCTGGAGCGCCAGGATTACGCCGACGTGGATCGCATTGCTGTCGTTGGCTTGGTCGCGGTTAAGCGCTAACCAATATGGACCGCCGGCGGTCCATATTAGCGGCGGACCATTCTCGCCAGCGCATCGGACAATAACGTTGTCGCTTTGGTGCGATCGCGCCAGTTCAGCACCACTGCGGGGCCGGTGTCGGTTTTGTTGACGTCGACGACATAGAGCCGTCCGCTTTCGTGCTCGCGCAATACGTCGAGCCCGCCCCAATCCAGCTTCATCGCCGCGAGAAAGCACTTCAGCTGCTCGATCTCCGCTGGGGAGAACACCTGTTCCGGCGTTTTGACCACGACGCTCGTGTTCTGAATGGAGAACCGCGCGGCGGCCGGCTTTTGCTTCACGAAGACGACGACCGGTTCGCCGCCAACGCAGGCCGTGCGCAGATCGTAGGCCCAGCCATCGGCGCCTTCGGTTTTTATCACGCGCTGATAGGCGCGTCCGGCGACAGGCTGCAGCGGGCACGTCACCAGGCGGCCATCGTGCACGCCGTTGCCTTCGCCCTTCTCGACCGCCTCGCCGGCGAACGTTGTCGGATCGATCGCGAGCGGATAGCCGAACGCTTCCTCCATCACGCGCGCGAC
>JADLHI010000443.1 GCA_020848895.1 Hyphomonadaceae bacterium | reverse complement strand
TGAAGACGCAGGAGCAATTCATCCTGACGGTCACGACCTCAGGCGTCGGCAAGCGCGCTTCGGCTTACGAATATCGCGTCACCAATCGCGGCGGCAAAGGCCTCATCGCGCACAAGCTCGTCGGCGATGCGCGGATCGTGGCGTCCTTCCCGGTCCTCGATCAGGAAGAACTGCTGTTGGTCACGGACAAGGGCCAGCTGATCCGCACGGCGATCGATCAAATCCGCATCGCCGGCCGCGCCACACAGGGCGTCATCTTGATCAATGTCAGCGATGACGAGCATGTTGTTGCGGCCGAGCGGCTTGAGGCGCTAGGCGGTGATACGGGCGAAGCTGGCGAGGGCGAGGGGACCGGGAAGTGAGTCAAAGGTCGTCCAAATCTCGTCCCCTCTCCGTGAGGGGAGGGGGCAGGGGATGGGGCGTATCCCTTCAGAATAGCGCGCGGAAAATCTGGACCGCCGGCGCCCTCGCCGGCACGGCGCCGGTGCTACCGACAATCTCCGGCGCTTGTTCGATCAAGCGCATGCCGGCGAGGGCGCCGGCGGTCCATAGTCAGTGCGAACTGCCATGACCAAGAAACAGCGCGTTGGCCTCTATCCCGGGACGTTCGATCCCGTCACCAACGGCCATGTGGATATCATCACCCGCGCCGCGACCTTGGTGGACCGGTTGGTGATTGGGGTCGCCATCAACCAGGACAAGGGACCGCTCTTCTCTCTGGAGGAGCGAGTGGAGATGGTGCGCGAGCAGTGCGCCAAGATCAAAGGCGGGGCCGAGATCGTCATCCAACCTTTTGACACATTGCTGATGTCATTCGCCGAAAGCGTAGGGGCGCAAATCATCGTCCGGGGACTTCGAGCGGTCGCCGACTTTGAGTACGAATTCGCGATGGTTGGGATGAACCAAAAGCTAAATCCCGCCATTGAAACGGTTTTTCTCATGGCCGATCCGACGCACCAAGCGATCGCGAGCCGGCTGGTGAAAGAGATCGCGCGACTGCAAGGAAGCGTCGCGCACTTCGTGCCCAAGGAAGTAGAAGAACGACTGAAGGCGAAGTTCGGGGTTTCGTAATGCTGCGCTTTGGAAGTTTTGTGGCCGCGGCGATGCTCGCCTTGGGCCTGGTGGGCATGTTCGATACGGCGTCGGCCCAGACGCCCGATCCGCGCAATTGGCGCCAGATCGATCCGGAGAACACGCTCTATATCGATACCGTCCACGGACGGATCGTGATCGAGCTTTATCCTGAGATCGCGCCGCGCCACGTGGAGCGGATCAAGACGCTGACGCGTCTGGGGTTTTATGACGGTCTGACGTTCCACCGGGTGGTCGATGACTTCATGGCGCAAACCGGCGATCCGCTCGGCACCGGCGAAGGCGCCTCGTCGCTGCCGGACCTGCGCGAGGAATTCATGTTCCGCCGCGGGCCGGAGATGCCGTTCATTCAGGCGGCTGAGCAAAGCCGGGCCCGTCTCGGTTTCTACAAGGCGTTGCCGATTGAATCGCAGCCGGATGCGCAGATGGCGGTGACCAGCGATGGTCGGGTGTCGGCGAACGCGCTGCATTGCCAAGGTGTTGTCTCGATGGCGCGTTCGGATAATCCGAACTCAGCCAACAGCCAGTTCTTCATCATGCGCCAGCCGAACTCGGCGCTGAACAAGCGCTACACGATCTTTGGCCGTGTCGTTTGGGGCCAGGAAGCGGTGATGCAAATCGCCGTCGGCAACCCGCCGCCGACGCCCGATCGCATGATCGCCGTGCGCGTCGCGGCTGACTTGCCGGAGACCGAGCGCGCGCCAATTTACGTCCTGCGGACCGATGGTCCGCAATTCCGCGATCTTATCGAGGATACGCGCCGCCAACGCCGCGCTGACTTCTCGGTTTGTGATGTCGAAATCCCTGCGCGCGTGCCGCGCAATCCGAACAGAGAGAGAAGCTGGTGGTCGATCATTCCTTTCATACCCTGACGCTCGAACTCGACACCGGCACGGTGAAGATCAAGTTCCGTCCGGACCTTGCGCCGAACCATGTCCAGCGCATCGGCGAACTGGCGAACGAAGGCTTCTACAATGACGTTCCGTTCCATCGCGTGATCGCGGGCTTCATGGCGCAAGGCGGCGACGGTGGCCGCAAGAACGGCACCGGCGGATCGTCAAAGCCGAACCTGAAGCAAGAGTTCAACGCCGAGCCGCACGCGCGCGGCGTCTGCTCGATGGCGCGCACGAATGACCCGAACTCGGCCAACAGCCAGTTCTTCATTTGCCTCGACGATGCGCGCTTTCTGGACAAGCAATACACGGTCTGGGGCGTCGTCGAAGAAGGCATGGAAGCGGTCGACGCGCTGCCGAAAGGCGAGCCGCCGCGCAATCCAGGCAAGATCGTCTCCGCGAAAGCCGAGTGAACGATATGGACCGCCGGCGCCCTCGCCGGCATACGCCGGAGCTGGCCGGCGTGGGCGCCGGCGGTCCATAACATGCGCGTTGATCTCTTCGATTTTGAGCTGCCGGAGGAAGCGATCGCGCTGCGGCCGGCGCGGCCGCGCGATAGCGCGCGGCTGCTGCATGTGCCGGCGGCGGGCGCGTTCGAAGACTTAGTCGTACGCGATGCGCCGAAGCTGCTGCGGGCGGGCGATCTGCTGGTGTTCAACGATACGCGCGTCATTCCGGCGGCGCTTAAGGCTGTGCGGCCGAGCCGCGATCCGCAGGGGCCGGTGGTGCATGTGTCGCTGAACTTGATCGAGCGCTTGGGCGCTGATCGGTGGCGCGCGCTCGGCAAGCCGGGCAAGCGGCTAAAGGCGGGCGACGGGCTCTTCTTCGATGAAGGCTTGTTCGCGTCCATCGAAGCCAAGAGCGAAGACGGCGATCTCACGTTGCGCTTCGATCGCGCGGGCGCGGCGCTCGATGCAGCGATAGCGGAAATCGGCGCGCCGCCGCTGCCGCCATACATCGCCGGCAAGCGCGCGCCCGATGATGAGGATCGGGCGGACTATCAGACGATTTACGCCACAAGGGACGGCGCGGTTGCGGCGCCCACTGCTGGATTGCATTTCACCGACGAGCTGATGGCGCGGTTCGATGCGATGGGCGTTGAGCGCGCGCAGGTGACGCTGCATGTCGGGGCGGGGACGTTTTTGCCTGTGAAAGCAGAGGATACGTCGGCGCATGTGATGCATTCGGAATGGCGTGAGATTGCGGCGAACACCGCGGCTGCGATCAACCGCGCCAAGGCCGAGGGGCAACGCGTTATTGCCGTGGGCACGACGGCGCTGCGGTCGCTGGAATCTGCCGCGAACGAAGATGGCAGTGTGCGCGCCGAAGCAGGCGGCACGGATATCTTCATCACGCCTGGTTATCGCTTTCGTGTCGTCGATGGGCTTTGGACGAATTTTCATTTGCCGCGGTCGACATTGTTCATGTTGGTCTCGGCGTTTGCGGGGCTTGAGCGGATGCAGGCGGCCTATGCGCACGCGATCGCGAACGGCTACCGCTTCTATTCCTATGGCGACGCCAGCCTGTTATGGCGGGCCGAATGAGCTTTCCGTTCGAGATCAAGGCGCGCGATGGC
>JADLHI010000442.1 GCA_020848895.1 Hyphomonadaceae bacterium | reverse complement strand
TTTTCGGCCCGAAAGACGACGCCGAGCCCTATCGCACGGCGGAAGTGGATCGCGGCGCGATCACGCGCGTGGTGAGCGCAACGGGTACGCTGCAGCCGCTGGTGTCGGCGAATGTCGGCTCGACGGTGTCGGGGCCAGTGCAGGCAGTGCTGGTGGATTTCAACTCGCAGGTGCGCGCCGGGCAAGTGCTGGCGCGGCTCGATCCGACGCCGTTCCAGCAGCGCATCGTGCAGGCCCAAGCGCAGCTCGCACAACAGCAAGCACAATTGGCCGTCGCGGAGTCGGACTATCAACGTTACGCGCTGTTGCAGCAGCGCGGGTTCGCGTCCGAGCAATTGATGGCGCAACAACGCGCGGCGCGCGATACGGCGCGGGCGGCGGTGGCTTCGGCGGCGGCACAAGTGGCGACCGCGCGCACGGATTTGGATCGCAGCGTCATTCGCTCGCCGATCGACGGCGTTGTCGTGGATCGCCAAGTGAACGTCGGCCAGCCAGTGGCGGCGAGCTTGCAGGCGGCGACTTTGTTTGTGATCGCGCAGGATTTGTCGCGGCTGCAGGCGAACATCACGGTGGATGAAGCCGATATTGGTGAAGTCAACGAAGGGCAGGCGGTGCAATTCACGGTCGATGCGTTCCCCGATCGCCAGTTCGAAGGGCGCGTGAGCCAGGTGCGCCAGCAAGGCGTCGCCGAGAGCGGCGTCGTGAGCTACACGGTGGTGGTTCAAGCGGACAATCCCGGCCGGCAATTGCTGCCCGGCATGACGGCGAACGCCGACATCGTTCTGGAGCAGCGCGAGGATGTGCTGCGCGTGCCGAATACGGCGCTGCGTTTCCGGCCGGCCGATCCTGAATTGGTGGCGCAAGGCCAGGCACTCATGGGGCGCGAAGGCGGCGGACAGCGCGCGCGCGACGGCGAAGCGCAAGCGCAGACGCGCGGCGGTCCAGACGCCCCGGCCGGGCCTGGCGGCGCCAGCGGTGGTCCGCGTGGCCGTGGCGTGGCGCAGATCGCCGAAACGCTGCAATTGAACGACCAACAACGCGCGGCGGCGCAGACGGCGTTCGATAACGCCATCGCCGCGAACCAAGGCGGCGGCGCCAGCGGCGACCGGCGCGGCCAGTTCCGGCGCATTCGCGAGCAAGTGATCGCGGCGATCGAGCCGACGTTGACGGCTGAGCAGCGCGAATTGCTGGCGCAGATGCGCGCGGGCGCGGGCCCGCGTCGTGAAGTGCGAAACCAAGCGGTGCTTTGGGTGCTGCGCAACAACAAGCCGGCGCCGGTGTTGGTTGAAACCGGCATCGCCGACAACGCCTACACGCTCGTCTATTCGGGCTTGAACGAAGGCGATGAAGTCATCATCGGCGGCGGTCCGCAGGCGGAAAGCACGACCCAAGGCGGCCCGTTTGGCGGCCGTGGCGGGCCGGGCGGCGGACCTCCGCGCATCCGGGGCGCGTGAAGCCAATGGCGACGCTGATTGAAGCGAAAGACTTGGAGAAGCTCTATCGCATGGGCGATGAGACCGTGCATGCGCTCGACGGCGTGAGCTTTTCCATTCCGCGTGGCGATTATTGCGCGATCGTTGGGCCGTCTGGATCGGGTAAGTCGACGCTGATGAATATCATCGGCGGCCTCGATACGCCGACACGCGGGCGTATTGTCATCGCTGGCAACGATATCGGTGAGATGAATGACGACGATCTCGCCGTGTTCCGTAATCAGACCATTGGCTTTGTGTTCCAGAGCTTCAATCTGCTGCCCCGGCTGACGGCGCTGGAAAATGTCGAACTGCCGATGATCTATGGCGGCGTCGAGCCGAAGCTGCGCACGCAGCGCGCCGCAGAGTTGCTTGAGCGGGTGGGGCTGGAGAACCGCATGGATCACCGGCCGACACAATTGTCCGGCGGTCAACAACAGCGGGTCGCGATCGCCCGGGCACTGGCGGGCAAGCCCGCGCTTATTCTGGCTGACGAACCGACCGGCGCGCTCGACACCACGACCGGCGTCGAGATTCTCAATCTGTTCGGTCAACTCAATCGTGGGGGAGCGACAGTGGTGATTGTGACGCATGACCATGACGTTGCGCGCGCTACGCGGCGCACGATCGAGATGCGCGACGGGCGCATTGTTTCGGACCAAGTGAACGATCGGAGCGCACGCCATGATGCGAACATCTGATCTCATCGCCAGCTCCGGGCGCGCGCTACGCGCGAACCCAATGCGCTCGGCGCTGACGGCGCTGGGTGTGATCATCGGCGTCGCCTCGGTTGTGGCGATGGTGGCGCTGGGTTCGGGTGCGCAAGCGCAAGTGGAACGTTCGATCGCGAGCTTGGGATCCAATCTCTTGATCGTCGTGCCCGGCGCGATGCGCGGCGGCGGCGGCGTGCGCGGGCAGGCTGGCGCTGGCGGTGGTTGGGACTCGCTTACGCTGGATGACGCGCAGGCGATCGCGCAGCTGGAAAACGTCGCGGTGGTGGCGCCATCGCAGCGGGCGCGGGCGCAAGTGATCGCCAATGGCACCAACTGGAACCCGGAAGTGAACGGCGTCACGCCCGACTTTCTGATCGCCCGCGATTGGGAAATCGCGCAAGGGCGCATGTTCGATGAAACCGAAGAACGCCAGGCGCGCCGGGTGATCGTGCTCGGCAATACGGTGTCCGAGAATCTGTTTCCGAACATGGACCCCGTTGGCCAAACCGTGCGCATGAACGGCGGAACATATGAGGTGATCGGCGTTCTGGAGTCGAAAGGACAATCCGGCTTTCAGGACCAGGACGACATCGTTCTGGCGCCGCTGACAACGGTCAAGCGCCGCATTGCCGGACGGCGCGGCCGCGCCGACTCGGTCAGCCAGATTTCGGTGAAAGCCGAGAGTGAGGACGTGCTCAATCGGCTGCAGGAGGACGTCGA
>JADLHI010000441.1 GCA_020848895.1 Hyphomonadaceae bacterium | reverse complement strand
CAGTTGAGGTAGGAATCCCATGCACGGCGGCGGCGTGCGTCAGGACCGTATTGAGGAATGCGAAGTCGATTGCGAGCGTTGCGGGACCTGCGCCGCCCCGCGCTCGCTTGCGCCCGTACTCGACCAGCCGCTCGCGGGTGAGCGCGTCATGGGCGGTGTTGCCGAATTCATCTTTGAGCAGCTCAAGGGTGAAGCGCTTGGAGCGCTGAACCACTCGTTTGACGTCGGCCATGTCCTGAAGGTGCTGATCAACGAGGTCGCCGAACGACAACACGCCCTTGCGCTTGGCGGTCGGCTGTCCACGCCGGGGCGGTTTGATCCCGCCATCGATGGCCAGTTCGGCCTCGCGCGCCCACGCCAGCGCTTCGGTTTTCCGAAGGAACGACTCTGCGACATAGGCGCCTTTTCGACGAACCTGGGCGCGCCAAGCGCCCGATTTGAGTAGCGTGAAAGTCGCCATGTTCCTTGTGTCCCCACTACCCGAGCCAACATTACGAGGGTCGCGCCTATGCCGGTCGCTCCCAATGAATTTCCGTGTGCACTATGTGTGCACTCAGCCCGGGATGTGCCGGGACGTTCCGGGAACACCAGTGCACACGGAGTGCACACGTTCGCCGTTTGAGCCTTGGAAACTATCGAAATTATGTCGTTAAATCAACAGCATAGATTCTGCATTGCGCCTATGATGGATTGGACGGATCGGCATTGCCGGGCGTTTCATCGTGTGCTGACGCGCGAGGCGCTGCTCTACACCGAGATGCTGACGGCGGACGCGGTGATCCATGGCGACCGCGAGCGCTTGCTGGGCTTCTCGGATGTTGAGCATCCGGTGGCGCTGCAGCTTGGCGGCAGCGACCCCGTGAAGATGGCGCAGGCGGCGCGGATTGGCGCTTCGCTCGGCTACGATGAGATCAATCTCAATATCGGCTGTCCATCGGATCGCGTGCAGGCGGGACGCTTCGGCGCTTGTCTGATGATCGAGCCGGATTTGGTCGCCAGCTTATGGGCCGCGGCGCAGGCGGCGGCGCCGCAAATCCAAGTGACGATAAAATCGCGCATCGGTGTCGATGACCAAGAGCCGCGCGAGGCGTTGTTCGCGCTGGTGGATGCGTGCGCACGGGAAGGCTGCAAGAGCTTCATTGTGCACGCGCGCAAGGCTTGGCTCAGCGGTTTGTCGCCGAAGGAAAACCGCGACGTGCCGCCGCTTGATTATGCGCTGGTGCGCGCGTTGAAGCGTGAGCGCCCCGGTTTGGAAATTATCCTGAACGGCGGCCTGCGCGATCTCGATCACGCATTGGCGGAAAGTGCGGGCCTTGATGGCGTGATGTTGGGGCGGGCGGCTTATCAGACGCCGGCGGTGCTGCTTGGCGTCGATGCCCGCGTGTTCGGACGCGCCGCGCCGAACACAACGCGCGAGGCGGCGGTTGAATCCTACATTCCCTACATCGAGAGCAACCTCGCCGCCGGCGTGCCGTTGCACGCGATGACGCGTCACATGCTGGGCTTGTTTGCGGCGCAGCCGGGCGGGCGGCTCTGGCGGCGGGTGCTTTCGGAGCGCGGCGTGCGCGCCGGCGCTGGCGTTGAAGTGGTGCGCGAGGCGTTGGCGCAGGTGAGCCGGACGACCGTGCAGGCCGCATGACGCCCGACCTCTTCTGGTTTGCTGGGGCCCTCATTGTTGCGGGATTGGCGGCTGGATTTGTCGGCGGCCTGTTCGGTATCGGCGGCGGCATCGTCATCGTGCCGGCGCTCTATTTCGTGTTTACCGCGCTTGGAATCGATGAAGCGGTGCGCATGCATGTCGCCGTCGGCACTTCGCTTTCGACGATCATCGCAACCTCGTGGCGCTCACTCGCGGCGCACACGAAAGCGGGCGCGGTGGATTTTACCGTGCTGCGATCGTGGACGCCGTGGATATCGCTTGGCGCTCTGCTCGGCGCCGCGGCGGCGGGTTTCGCCAACACCGAAGCGCTGCTTGTGATCTTCGGCGGCGGGTTGTTGCTGATCGCGGCGCAAATGGGATTTGCCAATCCGAATTGGCGCGTGTTCGCCGAGCTGCCGCGCGGGATTTGGCGCGCGCTGATCGCTGGCGGCCTGGGTTTGCTTTCGGCCATGATGGGCATTGGCGGCGGCGCGATTGGCGTCACGGTGATGACGCTGTGCGGGCGGCCCATTCACCAGGCGGTGGCGACAGCGTCGGGGTTCGGCGCCGCCATCGCGATACCGGCCGCGCTTGGCTATGCCGTCGTCGGATGGGGACGCGCAGGTTTGCCGCCTCTGTCGCTCGGCTTTGTCAATGTGCCGGGCTTTGTCTTCCTCGCGTTGCTGACGACGATCACGGCGCCGGTCGGGGCGCGCCTCGCGCACCGCTTGCCGCAACTGACGCTGAAGCGCGCGTTCGCAGTGGTGCTTGCCGTTCTCGCGCTCAACATGCTGCGCGCGGCGTTCGCCTAGCGCGGCGCGTTCGCCAGCCGCTCCGGCAACCTCGCCATGATCGCTTTGCGCTCGGTTTCGTCCATCGCGCCCCAGCGGGCGATTTCCTGCAGCGTGCGCCCGCAGCCGATGCATTGGCTGGTGAGGCCGCTGACCGCGCAGACCTTGATGCAGGGCGTGGAGATCGGTTGGGGCTGCATGTCGGCCGTTAGCTAAGCGCTTGAAATCCACGGCGCAAATCCTTGGGCAGGCGCAACGTATCGAATTTCGATAAATTCACATTGACTATCGATGATGCTTATCGTATATCGATATCAGCCTGAAATCGCGGCAAGGACGCATCTAACGCCCCCCGGCGCGGCATCCCAGAAGCGAGACGGGCTGGAAAGTAACCGTATTTCGACTTGGAGGGTCAGTTCTATGCGTTTCGCTCTCATCGCCACCACCGCCGCCGCTGTGGTCGCCGTTCCGTTCGCCGTTGCGGCGGCCGGGCCGCAGATGTCGAGCAACGAGTTCCTCGCTGCCGTCCGCTGCGCCGCTTACGAGGATGTGTCGGGTGCTTCGGTGCAGGACGCAAAGTACCAGCTCAACACCGAGAGCCGGCGCCAATCGGCTGAGACGGTTGCGGTCGCCGCGGCCGCGGTGGACGCCATCGCTCTCCAAGCCGTGAACAGTCAAACCCCGGCGGATCGGGCTATGCTGCGCGCGCAGCGAGCCTCCGCCTGCTCCGGCGCCGGGGCGGGCGCCGAGGGCGCGAACGCAATCTGAAGCTCGCTAACGGCGCGCAGCTTGCGATCTGGGCCTGCGCGCGGAGGGGACGTGTTATGAGAGTGCTGCTTCTAGCCGGATTGATCAGCGTCGCGGCCGCTCCGTTCGCGGCTGCCTCAGCGGCTGAGAACGAGATCGATTGCCAAGCCACCACACGCCGCGCTCAGGCCGAGGAGCGGCTTGATCAGGCGCCGCCGTCGCCGGCGGCTGTGGTCGCCCGGCCCAATGGTGTGCAGCGCGAAGCGGCGGAAGCGCCACGGCCGGCGGCCGCAGAACGGCGCCGCAGCGGCAAGCCAATCCCGGACGCCCAATTGATCCAGCCGCGCGGCGCGCTCTGAGTTGAAGCCGAATTGAGTGTGTCTATAGTCGGCCCGCGCATGTTCGCGCGCGTGGGCCTGACACATCATGGATCTGAATTTTTCGAAGGAAGAGATCGCGTTCCGCAACGAAGTGCGCGCGTTCATCGATGAGAACTATCCGAAGCGCCTGAAAGGCAAGGTGCTGCGCGAAGACCTCTCGAAGGAAGACTTCCTCGCCTGGCATAAAATCCTCGGCAAGAAGGGCTGGTCGGCGCCGGCTTGGCCGAAGGAATATGGCGGCACCGGTTGGACCGCGACGCAACGCTACATTTGGCTCGAAGAAAACGCCCGCGGCGAGACAATCCCGCCGCTGCCGTTTGGCGTCTCGATGGTCGGGCCGGTCATCTACACGTTCGGCACGCCCGAGCAGAAGCAGCGTTTCCTGCCCGGCATTCTCTCGGGCGATGTGTGGTGGTGCCAAGGCTATTCCGAGCCGGGCGCCGGTTCTGACCTCGCATCTTTGAAAACGCGCGCCGTGCGTGAAGGCGACTATTACATTGTCAACGGCCAGAAGACCTGGACGACGCTCGGCCAACACGCCGACTGGGGCTTCTTCCTGGTCCGCACCGATCCGAACGCGAAGGCGCAGGAGGGCATTTCGTTCCTGCTCATCGACATGAAATCGCCGGGCGTCACCGTGCGCCCGATCAAGCTCTTGGACGGCGGCTACGAAGTGAACGACGTTTTCCTTGAAAACGTGAAGGTGCCAGTCGATCAACGCATCTACGAAGAAAACAAAGGTTGGACCTGCGCCAAGTTCCTGCTCGCGCACGAACGCGCCGGCATCGCCGGCGTGGCGCGCTCGAAGCGCAATGTCGAGCGGCTGAAGGCGATCGCGAAGGCCGAGATCGGCGACGATGGCAAACCGCTCATCGAAGATGATGAGTTCCAACGCAAACTCAGCGAACTGGAGATCGATCTTTCGGCTCTGGAGATGACCGAACTCCGCACGCTGGCGCGAGAGCAGGCCGGCAAGGGTCCGGGGCCTGAAAGCTCATTGCTTAAAATCAAAGGCACCGAGATTCAGCAGCGCTTGACTGAACTCACGCTCGAAGCTGTCGGCAATTACGCGCAACCCTATCCGCGCGGACTTGGCGGCAACGAGTTCGCGGTCGGACCGGACTACGCGAGCGCCGCGGCGCCTGTGTACTTCAACTGGCGCAAAGCCTCGATCTACGGCGGCTCCAACGAAATCCAACGCAACATCATCGCGAAGATGGTGCTGGGGCTTTGAGACAACGACCAATACCTTCGTCATTCCGGGGCATCGCGTAGCGATGAACCCGGAACCCAGGGGGCGCTGACTGTGCGTTTGCCTCTGGGTTCCGGATCGCGCTCCGCGCGCCCGGAATGACGAGATAACAAATGGAAACGCGCGATGAACTTTGATTACACCGATGAACAGAACGCCATTCGTGACTCGCTCTCGAAGTGGGCGCAGCAGCAGTACGATTTCGACAAGCGCCGGGAGGCGTTGAAAAGCGACGATGCGTGGAAGTCGAATTGGGCGACCTTCGCTGAACTGGGTTTGCTGATGGCGCCGCTGCCGGAAGAATATGGCGGTCTCGGCGGCGGCCCGATCGATGTCAGTGTTGTCGCGGAAGAATTCGGCAAGGCGCTGGTGGTTGAGCCTTATGTGCCAACCGTCGTGATCGGCGGCGGCGCGCTGAAGTACGCAGGCTCCGCCGCGCAGAAAGAAGAGCACCTGAACGCTATCGCCGCTGGTGAACGCATCATCGCCTTCGCGCAAGCCGAGCCGAAGAGCCGCTGGGCGCTGAACGATGTGTCGACCAGCGCCAAGAAAGATGGCGCGGGCTATGTGATCAGCGGCCAAAAGGCCGTGGTGCTCGGCGCGCCGCAGGCCGATCATTTGCTCGTCACCGCCCGCACCGGCGGCGGCCAGCGCGACGCCAAGGGCATCTCGCTTTTCCTCGTGCCGAAGGCCACCAAGGGCGTGACCACGCGCGATTATCCAACCATGGACGATACGCGCGCCTCGGAAGTCTATTTCGAGAACGTCAGCGTCGGCGCCGATGCGCTGATCGGCGCCGCCGATGGCGCGTTGCCGGTGGTTGAGCGCATCGTCGACGAAGCCAACGCCGCTTACAATCACGAAGCCGTCGGCTGCATGCGGATGATGACGGAGTTGACGCGCGAATACGCCAAGACGCGCCAGCAATTCGGCAAAGCCATCGCCACATTCCAAGTGCTACAGCACCGCATGGTCGATATGTTCATGGCCTCGGAGGAGAGCTATTCGATGGCGCTGCGCGCCACGATTCTGCTCGGCGGGACTGACGAAGAACGCGCCAAGGCCGTGTCAGCCGCGAAAGTCTCGATCGGCAAGCACTCGCGTTTCGTTGGCCAGGCGGCGGTGCAAATCCACGGCGGCATGGGCGTCACCGATGAAATGCGCGTCGGCCACTATTTCAAGCGCGT
>JADLHI010000440.1 GCA_020848895.1 Hyphomonadaceae bacterium | reverse complement strand
GACTTTCCGCCGACCTTCACCTCGATCAAGCACATGCGGCAATTGCCGGCGATCGAGAGGCGCTCGTGATAACAAAAGCGCGGAATCTCAGCGCCGGCGGCTTCGCACGCCTGCAGCAAGGTAAGTTCCGGAGGAACGTCGACTTCTACGCCGTCGACGAGGATTTTCGTCATGAGTCTGACCGCTTTCGCGGAGGCGAATGACCCATTTATTGCGTCGCCGCAAGTGGGCGAAAGGTCCGCCGCGCCAGGGCCTTAGCTGAGAATAGCTCGCAAGTTTTTATGGTTGCGCGATCAGAACGGACTTGGGTCCGCGGTACGCACGTAAGCTTCTGACATTACAAGCATTTTGTCGGAACGCCAGGCGCCTCTGACGGTTGTCTCGGCACGGGCGGGCAAGAACGGAGCTTCACCTCATGCCAAACAATCAACAACCGCAACAAAACGAGCCGCGGCGCGCGCAGCCAGGCCGCGAAAATCCCGCCGATGGCCGCGAAGACATGGAACGCCCCGATCGCGAACAAGAGCGCAACCGTGAGCGCCAAGATCAACCCAAGCGACCGCAATAGCGTCCGCGATCAAGGCCGAACGATTGGAGCGGAGCGGCGAAGAACCGCTCCGCTCCAATGCTCCAATATGGATCACCAGCGTCCCGCCGGCATGCACTAATAGTTGTGACCAAAGCCTCGTGCGTTAAATTCGACGCAAGCGCGATCTGAACCGTAATCTGGACCGCCGGCGCCCTCGCCGGCATGCGCTTGATCGAACAAACGCCAGCGTTTGTCGGTAGCGGCGGCGCCGTGCCGGCGGGACGCCGGCGGTCCATATTGGGCCGCACGCCTTCGGGCGCTGACTAAATCTTCGTCAGCGCGCCCGCGCCCACAACCGTGATCCACTCACGCACGCGCCACTTCGCGACAACGCCTTGGCTCACATACGGATCGGCGCGCGCGAAGTCCTCGGCCGCTTGCGCATTCTCGCCTTTGAACAACAGCAAACCGAACGGCGAGTCATCACTCGGCACCGCGCCGCCAAGTTGCAGCTCATCACGTGCAACCGAAGCGCGCGCAAGTTCCAGATGCGCCGGCCGCACCGGCCCACGCTTTTCCATCCAATCGGGGGCGTAGTCGTAGATGAGGAGAAAGTGTTTCATCACTCAGCCGCCACCGCGCGCACTTGGTGCACGCCTTTCGCCGCCCGATAGCGATCGATGCGCTGTTCGATCTCGCCGCGGAAGCAGCGGATCAAGCCTTGGATCGGCCACGCGGCCGCGTCACCCAGCGCGCAGATCGTGTGACCTTCGACCTGCCCCGCCACATCGAGCAGCAGGTCGATCTCGCTGTGATCGGCCTCGCCCTTCGCCATGCGTTCGAGCACGCGCCACATCCAGCCGGTGCCTTCGCGACACGGCGTGCACTGCCCGCAACTTTCGTGCTTGTAGAAATACGCGATGCGCGCAATCGCGCGGATCATGTCGGTGGACTGATCCATCACGATCACAGCGGCGGTGCCGAGGCCCGAGCGGTGCGGCGCCGCTGAAAGCGCGTCGAAATCCATCAGCATCGTCTCGGATTCCTGCGCCGTGATCATGCGCACCGATGAGCCGCCGGGAATGATCGCTTTCAGATTGCCCCAGCCGCCGCGCACGCCGCCACAATGTTCTTCAATGAGCTGCTTCAGCGGAATGCTCATCGCCTCTTCGACGTTGCATGGCTTGTTCACATGGCCAGAAATGCAGAACACCTTGGTGCCGGCATTGTTCGGACGGCCGAAGCCCGCGAACCACTTCGCGCCACGGCGCAAAATCGTCGGCACCACCGCGATCGATTCCACATTGTTGACCGTCGTCGGGCAGCCATAGAGGCCGACGTTCGCCGGGAACGGCGGCTTCAAACGCGGCTGGCCCTTCTTGCCCTCGAGGCTTTCCAGCAGCGCGGTTTCTTCGCCGCAAATGTAAGCCCCGGCGCCATGATGCATGTAGAGATCGAAATCCCAGCCATGCACGTTGTTCTTGCCGATCAGCTTGGCTTCGTACGCCTCTTTAATTGCGCGCTCCATCGCTTCGCGCTCATAGACGTACTCGCCGCGAATATAGATGTAGCAAGCATGCGCCTGCATCGCGAACGAGGCGATGAGGCAACCTTCGATCAGCAGATGCGGATCGTGACGCATCATATCGCGGTCTTTGCACGTGCCCGGCTCGGACTCGTCGGCGTTCACGACGAGATAATGCGGACGATCCTTCACTTCTTTCGGCATGAAGGACCACTTCAGACCGGTCGGAAAGCCGGCGCCGCCACGGCCACGCAAGCCGCTCTCTTTGACATTGGCGATAATCCAATCGCGGCCAGCCGAGATCATGTCGGCCGTGCCGTTCCAGGCGCCGCGCTTGCGGGCAGCTTCTAAATCGGCGCCGTGCTTGCCGTAGAGGTTCAGGAAGATGCGATCTTTATCCGCGAGCATGTCTATTCCTCAGACCTTCGGCGTCAGGCTTATGAAGACGCGTAATCCAAACCAAAACGCGCCGATCGCCGGAGCGACGACGCGCATATCCGTCAACGGCATGCGCTGGACAAGCGCCATGTACGCCGCGCCGGCGCCGCAGAGCACTGCAAGCACGGCAAACACAAATACCTTCCCGCCTTTGCCGCCGAGCGGCCGGATTGGCGTCAACGGCGAGCGCGAGGCGCGGCGCTGGTACATCGGCGGAGGCGTCGGGCTGCTCATCGGCGCGTGAACGCTCCCGCTTGCGCCATCAGCAAAAGCATCACAGCAGAGCCGACGAGCGCCGCGCCGATCATCCATGCAATCTGGCCGGTGCCCAAATAGATCGCCGCGCCGATGGCGAGCAGAACGCCTTCGGCGATGGCGCCCTTCACAATGGCCGCCGTGACTTCAGGTTTGCCTTGCGGCGCGGCCATCAGACTTTCTCCGGCAGGCCCGGAATCTTCAGCGGCTTACCGAGCGAGCCATCGAACAGCGCCGGATCGGTCAGCGTTTTTTGCTCGCCCTCTGGCGCCGATGTCTGCCGCTTGGTCGCGGAACCAGGCTCGATCGCCTCACCGCGCGCGAGCTTATCCATCAGCGCCTCAAGCGCCGCCGGCGTCAGATCTTCGTGATAGTAATCGTGGATCGCGACGATCGGCGCATTCACGCAGGCGCCCATGCACTCCATCTCTTCCCACGAGAAGAGGCCATCTTCGGTGACGTGATGGGCCGGGCCGATGCGGTTCTTGCAGACCTTCTTCAGTTCTTCCGAGCCGCGCAGCATACACGGCGTCGTGCCGCACACTTGCAGGTGATGTTTGCCGACAGGCTGCAAATGAAACATCGTGTAGAAGGTCGCGACTTCAAGCACGCGGATCGTCGGCATCTCCAGCAATTCAGCCACCGCTCGGATCGCCGGTTCGCTGACCCAGCCTTCCTGCTTTTGCACCAACCAGAGCGCCGGGATCACCGCCGATTGCTTGCGCTCCGGCGGATACTTCGCCATCCACCAACGCACTTGCTCCATCGTCTCTTTTGAGAACGCGAAGCTATCGGGTTGCTCTGCTGCAAGGCGGCGGACGCTCATGTATTTCTCACTGTATGAAATCGACACGGACGATCTGCTCGCCCTTAATTGTATAGATGACGATAGCTTCGAAGAACGGCCCTTCAGGCGAACGCTCGCCCTTTTCGTGATCGATCACGACATCGCCGCGCGCAATGCGGCTGACTGACCAGGCGCGATTCTTTGGGTGCTCGGCCCAACTCTTGGTGTAGCGGGCGCGGATCGCATCCTTGCCGGCTTGCAGCGTCTCGCCGCCATAAAGCGCAATGACGCAATCGTCGGCATAGGTGGCGCAGAACGCCTCGATGTCGTGGGCGTTGTAGGCGTCGAACTGACGTTGAACGACATCGGCGGCGCTCATGGGCGGCCTCCCATGCGCTCAAGCGCAAGTTCGAGACGCGTGCGCGCCAGATCGCGCAACAACGGCCCGGTGACCGGCAAAAAGCGCAGCGCCACAACGACGACGATGCCCGACACCACCGCGATGAACACGTCGAACATTGCCGGGATCGGCGCGCCCAGCAAATAGATCAACACGAATGGAATCGGGACCATGAAGCCCGCGGCTTGAAGCGTCAGCGCGGTCAGGTAGCGGCCCTTGCCGCCCGGATAACGGTCGCGGACCTTGGGCCGCAGGAAATAGGTGCTGGCCACCGCGAGCACGATCGCCCCGGCCACCCAAAGCCCCATCTGCACCAGCAGCGATTGCGCGAACACGACGTTCATGCCGCCGCCTTCCGCTCTTCGATCGCATCCAGCTTGGCGAGCGCCTTGTTGGCGTCGTCGCGCGCCTTCAGCAGGGAAGCTCGGCGATAGGCGCGCAGATATTTCGAGAGCACCGGCGCCTTCAGCAACGCGCCGCGACGAATGACTATCAGCAGCAAAAACGCCGGCAGAAACGACAGTGACGAAAGCGCCGGCGATATGCCCGGATCAAAGCCCCGGAAATCCATATACCCCATGCGCAGCGGCACGATGACGAAACCGACGAGCAAGCCGATCGTCAGCCCCTGGATCGCCGCCCCAATCCGCACGCGCTCGGGGTGATGTTCAACGTGCTCGGGCCGGAACGCAAAGAAGGCGTGCACCACAAAGGCGAGCATAAACACGAGAGCGACAATGCCCTCGATCCAAAGCATGAGCGGGGGATGGTCTGGACCCACCTAGCCGCCTCACCAATACGTGTCGCGCGCGACGACGCAGCCCTCGATCACTGTGTAGGTCACCGATCGATCTCCCCGAACACGATATCGAGCGAACCCAGCACCGCCGACACATCCGCCAGCATGTGGCCCTTGCAAAGATAGTCCATCGCCGCGAGGTGCGGGAAACCGGGCGCGCGGATTTTCACGCGGTACGGCTTGTTGGTTCCGTCAGCCACCAGATAGACGCCGAACTCGCCCTTCGGCGCTTCGACGGCGGCGTAAACCTCGCCAGCCGGCACATGGAAGCCCTCGGTGTAGAGCTTGAAGTGATGGATGAGCGCTTCCATCGATTGCTTCATCTCGGCCCGGCGCGGCGGCGCGTACTTCGATTTCTCCGGCATCACCGGGCCCGGCGTCTGCTTCAGCAGCCGCACGCACTGCTGCATGATCTTCGTCGATTCATACATTTCCTCGACGCGGCACAGATAGCGATCGTAGCAATCGCCGTTCTTACCGAGCGGAATCTTGAAATCGAGTTCGCTATAGATTTCGTACGGCTGCGAGCGCCGCAGGTCCCACGCCATCCCCGATCCCCGCACCATCACGCCGGAGAAGCCCCACTTCAGTGCGTCTTCGCGGGTGACGACGCCGATATCGACGTTGCGCTGCTTGAAGATGCGATTGCCGGTGAGCAACGTTTCAATGTCGCGCACCTTTTGCGGGAATTGCTCGCACCACTCGCCGATGTCATCGATAAGCTGCGGCGTCAGATCCTGGTGCACGCCGCCTGGGCGCACATAGTTCGCATGCATGCGCGAACCTGAAGCGCGCTCATAGAACACCATGAGCTTTTCACGCTCTTCGAAACCCCAGAGCGGCGGCGTCAGCGCGCCGACGTCGAGCGCCTGCGTCGTGATGTTCAGAAGATGGTTCAGGATGCGGCCGATTTCGGAGTAGAGCACGCGAATGATCTTGGCGCGGCGCGGCGCTTCGATACCGGCGAGCTTCTCGATCGCCAGGCAGAAGGCGTGCTCTTGGTTCATCGGCGCGACGTAATCGAGCCGGTCGAAATACGGGATCGCCTGCAGATACGTCTTGTATTCGATCAGCTTCTCGGTGCCGCGATGCAACAAGCCGATGTGCGGATCGACGCGCTCGACGATTTCGCCGTCCAGTTCCAGCACCAGACGCAACACGCCATGCGCGGCGGGGTGCTGCGGGCCGAAATTGATCGTGAACGTGCGCTTCTCTTCGGTGGGCGCGTTGGAAAGATCGTCAGCCATTAGGAAGCACCTGAAATGTCGTGGCCGCAGCCGAGCAGATGGCCATCCAGGTCGCGCACCTGGAATTCACGCATCATGTACGGCTGGTCGTCGGGCGGGCAGACAATGTCCGCGCCCTTGGATTGGAATTCGCTGTGGAGCGCGTCGGCGTCGCTCGTATCGATGTAGATGCTGAAGCGCCCGTCGTAGCTGCCGTTCGACCGGAACGTGTCGCCCGGGCCGACTTGGTTCAGCATGATCGACACGCCGTCGCGGCGCGCGATCGCGAACATTGGCGGCTCGCCCCAGAAGCGGTCGACCGCGAAGCCCAATTTATCCGTATAATACGCAGCCGCCTTCACCACGTCTTTGACGAGGAGAACCGGCGTCGCGTCACGGATTTGGGCCGCGCTCATTTCTTCTCCGCCGCCGCCTTTTCATCGCCCGGAAGCGTCATGCCTTCCCACGGGGAGAGGAAGTCGAAATTGCGGAACGCTTGCGTGAGCTTCACCGGCTCATAGATCACGCGCTGCTGTTCGGCGTCGTAGCGAACCTCCACGTGGCCGGAGAGCGGGAAATCCTTGCGCAGCGGATAGCCCTGAAAACCGTAATCCGTCAGCAGGCGGCGCAAGTCCGGATGGTTGGCGAACAGGATGCCGTACATGTCGAACGCCTCGCGCTCGAACCAATCCGCGCACGGGAAGATGCCCGCGATGCTCGGAACCGGCGTCTCTTCGGTGGTCTCCACCTTGATGCGAATGCGCTGGTTCAAGTGCATCGACAGCAAATGATAAACAACATCGAAGCGGTTCGTGCGCTCGGGATAATCGACGCCGCAAATATCGATCAAAGTGGTGAAGCGCCCGCGCGGATCGTCACGCAGGAAAGTGATCACCGCCACGATCTGCTCAGCCCGCGCCGTGATCGTGAGTTCGCCGAGCGCGACGCTCACATCTTCGATCGCGCTCGTCATCGACGATTTGATGTGCGCGCCAAGGTCTTCGAGGGATTGGCTCATCGAATGATGTTCCCTTCGCGGCGAATTTTGCGCTGCAATTGCAGGATACCGTAGACCAAAGCCTCCGCCGTCGGCGGGCAGCCGGGCACGTAAACATCGACCGGCACAACCCGATCGCAGCCGCGCACAACCGCGTAGCTGTAGTGATAATAGCCGCCGCCATTCGCGCACGATCCCATCGAGATCACGTAACGCGGGTTCGGCATCTGGTCGTAAACCTTGCGCAACGCCGGCGCCATTTTGTTGGTCAGCGTGCCGGCGACGATCATCACATCCGACTGACGCGGGCTAGCGCGCGGCGCGAAGCCAAAGCGCTCGACGTCATACCGCGGCATCGACGCCTGCATCATCTCGACCGCGCAGCACGCGAGGCCAAACGTCATCCACATCAGCGAGCCAGTGCGCGCCCAGGTGACGAGATCGTCCGCCGCCGCGACCAGAAAGCCTTTGTCGGCAAGCTGGTTCGAGAGACCCGTATAAAACGGATCGTCTTCTTTTGCCGGATAGGCGCCTTCAACGCCTGCGCGTCCCGCCGCGCCGTATGATTTGGTGTCGCTCATTTCAAATCCGACTGCCTATTGCCGACTGCCGATTGCCGCCCGTCACTCCCATTCGAGAGCGCCTTTCTTCCATTCGTAGATGAAGCCGACCGTGAGAATTCCGAGGAAACCCATCATCGACCAGAACGCGAACTGACCAACTTCCGCCGGCATGTCGCCGAGCGTCACCGCCCACGGAAACAAAAACGCGACTTCAAGGTCGAAAATAATGAAGAGGATAGAGACGAGATAGAAGCGCACGTCGAACTTCATGCGCGCATCATCGAAGGCGTTGAACCCGCACTCGTAGGCCGAGACTTTCTCCTTGTCCGGCGACTTCGGCGCGATCACCCAAGCGGCAATCAGAAAGCCGGCGCCGAGCACGATGGCAACCGCTAAGAAGATGAGAATTGGCGCGTAATTGATGAGGTCGAGACCCATGCCGTCCACCTAAGCCGCATCGGGCCGCGCCGCCATAAGATCAGGCGCCGCAGCCGCGAAATCGGCGCGGAAGCTAGTGGGCGTCGCAGGGGGAAGCAACCTGCACACAAATGCGAACCACTCGCAAAAACCGCACGCGTTTGCAGCGCCCGAAGGCCTGACGAACACGGATTTTCAAATGCCGGAACGCGCGCTTGACCGGGAGAACGGCTTAGCCTAACTCCCCGCCTTCTCGCGAAAATGGTACGCGGGTGTAGCTCAGTCGGTTAGAGCGCCGGCCTGTCACGCCGGAGGTCGCGGGTTCGAGCCCCGTCACTCGCGCCATAGCCTCATCCCCCCAGAGCAGACGCCAGACGCCCGTGGCAAAGCCTAGGGATTGGTGGTTTCCGTTGAAGCGGTCTGCACCGGCGCTGGATTGTCCCAGGCGCGCGTCGGTGAGTTGAGCCGCAGCAGCGCTTCGATCCTATCGTTCGGGGAGAGCACCTCCGCCCCGCCAGCGTCACGCACCGCCGCGAAGACCAATCCGGTGGTCGTGTCGATCGCAACGACCGAGAAACCCTGATCGCACCCCGCCTCGGCGCAGCCTGTGAAAACAAGCGCTTCCGCGCCGCCGCCGTCCAACAACTGGCCGGCGCTTGGCGCGAACATCGCCCGTGACAGCCGCGCCCGGTCGGCGGCGTTGAGGCCAATCTGTTCTGGACTGTAACGGGCGCCCTCACCCGCGATGAAGTCGGCATAGAGATCGCCGGCGTGCGGCCGCAGTTCCGCGATCACCTGAGGCGCCGCCGGGGCGGTTGGCGGGGCGGACGCCGCCGGCGGCGGCCCAAGCCCCAAAGCGCTCAATTGATCGCAGGCGCCCAAAGCCAGCACGGCCGCGGCGGCAAGTCCGGTCCGGAGGAAAATCCGGTGCATGACTCAGAAGTTAGCACCGTTC
>JADLHI010000439.1 GCA_020848895.1 Hyphomonadaceae bacterium | reverse complement strand
TCTTGAATCGCACGCTGCGCCAAGCCGCGCGGATCGGGCGCCGTCAGAATAGCGCGGGCGTGGCCTGAGCTGAGGCGGCCATCGCGCACCATCTCTTGCAGATCGTCCGGCAGCTGCAGCAAACGCAGCATATTGGCGATGTGCGGCCGCGACTTGCCGACAGCGTCAGCGATCTCTTGTTGCGTGCGGCCGAAGCGATCGATCAGCGCTTGGAAACCTTGCGCCTCTTCGATCGGGTTCAGGTCCATACGCTGGACGTTCTCGACGATCGCGATCTCAAGCACTTCAACTTCGTTGAGTTCGCGGATCACGGCCGGGATCGAATGCAGGCCAGCCTTCTGCGCCGCACGCCAACGGCGTTCACCGGCGACGATCTCGTATTTGCCGTCGGCGATGGGCCTGACAAGGATCGGTTGCAGAATGCCGTGCGTCTTGATCGACGACGAGAGATCGTTGAGTTCGGCCTCGTCGAAATGCTTGCGCGGCTGTTGCGGGTTGCGCTGCACGAGATCGATCGGGATTGAACGCGGGCCAGCGGCGTCGGCGGCAGCCTGCGGCGGCACAGGCGCGGCGGCGGCCGGCGGCGCAACGGGTTCGTTGGCCGGCGCCGGTGCGGCTTGCGTGATCGGCAGCTCGAACACATTGCGCGGCGGCTCGATCGGCGCGCGCGGCGGTTCGGGCTGCGGTTGCGGTTGGCCGAACACATTGTTCGCGGGCTTCGGCGCCTCGGTCTTCACCGGTTCGCCGAGCAGAGCGGAGAGCCCACGGCCCAGTCCTCTCGGTCTCACATCGCTCATAAATCGCCCTCGTCTTTCGACCGACCCTGATTCGGTATGCTTAAGAATCTGGTGGGAAATCCCTACCCATAGGTAAAAACTGCCTAGCGCCAGCTACGCCGCGTTGAGCATTCGCTCGCGTTCGATCAGTTCTTTGGCAAGCTTGATGTACGCTTTGCTGCCGGTGGCGTTCTGATCGTAGATGATCGCGGGCAGGCCGTGGCTCGGCGCCTCGGAGATACGAACGTTCCGCGGGATCACCGTCTCGTAGACTTTATCCGGGAAGTGCGCCCTCACCTCTTGCGCAACTTGATCGCTGAGCGTGGTGCGCTTGTCGTACATGGTGAGCACCACGCCTTGGATGTCGAGCGCGGGATTGAGGTTCACCTTCACCGCGTTGATAGTCGCGATCAGCTGCGCGAGACCTTCGAGCGCGAAATATTCTGTCTGCAGCGGCACCAGCACGCCGTCAGCGGCAGTGAGCGCGTTCACCGTCAAAACGTTCAACGACGGCGGGCAGTCGATGAGCATGTAATCGACGCCCAACGTCGATTCCACGCGGAATTTCTCGATTGCATTGCGCAGAAAAAACTGCGGCTGCGACTCGCCCATGAGTTCGCCTTCAACGCCCGACAAACGCGCATCGCCAGGCGTGATGTACAAGTTGGGGACCTTCGTCGGCAGCACCGCTTTCGACAGCTGCAGTTGGCCAACGAGCACGTCGTAGCTCGTGACGTTGCGATCGTGCGGATGAATGTCGAGACCGGTCGAGGCGTTGCCTTGCGGATCGGTGTCGAAGATCAACACGCCCTTGCCGGCGGCCGCCAAAGCGGTGCCGAGGTTGATCGCGGTCGTCGTCTTGCCTACGCCGCCCTTCTGGTTGGCGATCGCCAGTACGCGCATGTCCCCTAACTCCTCATCGGGAGAGGTCAGCGTCGCGCGGCCTTCGTGACACGAACAATGCGGCCGCGCGGATCGCTGAGGCTCTCCAGCACGTCTGCCCGGTACGCCCCACCATTTAGGACGTC
Source organism: Hyphomonadaceae bacterium (assembly GCA_020848895.1). Classification (GTDB taxonomy): domain Bacteria; phylum Pseudomonadota; class Alphaproteobacteria; order Caulobacterales; family Aquidulcibacteraceae; genus Vitreimonas. The sequence continues at coordinate 1,421 of JADLHI010000439.1, read as the reverse complement.
CTTCGCGGCGGTCAGCTCGGCGTCTAAGTCTGCGCCTTTATGGAAGAGCCCGATCGCGCCGCGATCTAGAATCGGCTTCGCATAGGGTATGAGTCGGTTCAAGGGAGCCAAAGCACGGGCGGTAACCACCTGGTACGGCCCCTCGCCGGCCCCGAAATCCTCAATCCGTTGGTTGAAGACCTTGACCGGCAGCCCCGCCTCCTCGGCCACAGACCGGAGAAAAGCGGCTTTCTTTCCAGTGGATTCCACCAGATGCATGGCGGTATCAGGTTGCTCCGCAAGGAAGGCTGCCACAACCAGGCCCGGAAAACCGGCGCCGGAGCCAAGGTCTACCCACTGTTTCGCCTGTGAGGCGAATTTAATGAGCTGGGCGCTGTCGAGGGCGTGACGCGACCAGAAAAGCTCAAGCTCCTTGGGGCCGACCAGGTTCATCCGCTCGGACCACTCGGCCAGCAGCCGACGATGGGTTTCCAGGCGGGCGATTGTTTCACGGGGAACGGTGAACCCTAGGTCCCGCTGAAACTCGTCGGGGCCGTAGGTCACAAATGGCTCCAGCGGTCGTAGGTTGGAGCGCGGGCCTCCGGCCCGCACCTGACCGCTGAGCGAGCGTTGGGAGCCGTATGCGGGCCAGGAGGCCCGCGCTCCAACCTGCGACCGCCTGCACTCACGGGTGCGGTCCTGCTCCGCCGTAGGTGGCGGCGAGATAGCGGGTGATGGGCTTGGGTTCGTCGAGGAAGTAGCGGCCCTCAAACTCTTTGGCATCCGCCGGCGGCGTCGAGCCATCGGCGAGCACCAGCACTGGCATCGATTGGTTGGCTTCGCCGAGCAGCACGATCATCTCATGGCGCGGCCGCGGAAACGGCATGCGCTTCACCTCGATATGCGTGGCCCAATGCGGGTTGGCGAGCAGCGCGCCTTCCATGGTTGCGCATGACGTGCAGAACCACGTGCCTTCAAGCGCGCGATCTTCGAACGGCGCTTTGATGATGAAAAGCGTATCGCGGCTCAAGCTCATGCACGTTTCCTCTGTTCGCGCTTCACATGCGCCAGCAATGCGGTGAGCGCACCGGGCGTCACGCCTTCGATGCGCGACGCCTGGCCGAGCGTCACCGGGCGCGCGTTGGTGAGTTTCTCGCGCACTTCGTTGGAGAGACCGCCGACCGCGGCGTAATCGAGATCGGGCGAGATGCGCAGATCTTCGTCGCGCTTGAAGGCTTCGACGTCGAGCGCCTGACGTTCGAGATAGCCCGAGTACATCGCATCGATCTCAAGCTGCTCGCGCGCCTGACGGCTAAGAGGATTGAGCTCAGGCCAGATGCCGGCGAGCTGATCGAAGCTGATCGAAGGATACGCCAGCAGCGCCAGCACATCGCGGCGCACGCCATCCTGATTGACCTTGAGTCCCTGCGCTTGCGCCTGCG
>JADLHI010000438.1 GCA_020848895.1 Hyphomonadaceae bacterium | reverse complement strand
GACGAGCACGGCGCGCCGGTGATCGAATATTGGAGCACAGCGCTCAGCCATGATGAGCCGACCAATCTCGCCCATCGCGCCCTGCGCCTCGAAATGCAGCGCGAGGCGCTCGCCGCCCAGGGTCTGCCGCCCACGGAGGCCGAGCGTCTGCAAGCTTTCGATCCCCAGATCGTGCAGTTTGATCCGCGCTCCACCACCGGCGCCAGCGTTACTGTCCGTGACCGTGCGCCGTTCTATGCAGCCCTCGCGCTCGCCTTCATCCTGTGGAGCATCGTCTTCTCGGTCGCCAACATGCTGCTCAATGGCGTCATTGAAGAGAAGTCGAACAAGATTCTCGATACGCTGCTCACCAGCGTCAGCCCCTTGCAAATCCTGATCGGCAAGCTGCTCGGCGTCGCCGCCGTCAGCGCCACGCTGTTCCTGTTTTGGGGCGCGCTCGGCGGCACGCTGCTGACCATCGCCGCCGAACGCGCCAGCGACAACATCTTCGGCCAGGTCGCCGCCGCCTTTCTCGAACCGCGTTTGCTGGTCGCGTTCTTCGTTGGCTTCGTCGCTGGCTATCTCATGTACGGCGCGATCTTCCTCTCGCTCGGTTCGCTCTGCGAGTCGGTGCAAGAAGCGCAAACACTCCTCGGCCCCGTCGCGCTCTTCCTGGCGCTGCCGATGATGCTGATCACGCCCGCGCTCGATAATCCCAACGCCCCGATCATCGAAATGGCCAGCTGGTTTCCGCTGTTCACGCCATTCCTGCTGCTGATCCGCGCGCCATCCGGCCTAAGCTGGATCGAGATCACCGGGCAGGGCGGCCTGATGATCCTCACCGTGATCCTAATCCTCTGGCTCGCCTCACTCGTCTTCCGAGCCGGCGTCGTCGGCCAAGCCGGCTTGTCGAACTGGCGGCGCAAGCCGAAGGGCTGAGGTTCGCTCAGAGCTTGAGGTCGAACAAAGCTCGCTCAAGCGTCTCAATCGCGGCTCCGAGTTGCTCGTATGTTACTCGCTCTTCGTTTGCGTTATCTTGGGGCCGACAGCAAACATGCGGAGAAGCGCCGTCTATTGGGATGCTCGCGCTGATGATGCCATGTGCGATCAAATTGCGAATGCGGCGAGCTTCTTGCGCACCGGGAATTGTTTGCAGAGATGAAAGGCTGCCCTTCTGCGACCGAATGCGGTTCCAGAAATCCCCAGTTGAGGAAAAGGTAGCCGACGCGGGCCATCAGGTCGTCCATGGTGGCGGCGTTCGACTTGGACATCGTCAAACCGCCCGCCACCCCATAATCGCCAACGCGTGTCCCTCCGGGTCTTTGAACGCGCGCAGCATCAGTTCGCGTCCCGGCGCTTCTTGTAGTTTTTGCGCCGGGTGCAGGAACGCGATGCCCTTCGCCTCCAGCGCGCTCTCCGCCGAACTCCAATCGCGCGGTTCGAAATAGAGAATGGCGTCGCCGCCGACCTGTTGGCCCGGCTGCGCCGCGCCGATCATCAGCCGCGTCGCGCCGGATTGGAAAAACGTCATGCCGTTGGTTTCGAACAGCACCGGAAAGCCCAGCGTGTCGCGATAAAACGCGACCAGCGCGCCCGGATCGGCGCTCGCCAGCGCGATCTGACAGATACCGGTGAGAAGCGGGGGCGCGGTGTTCATGGCTGGCTCCTTCGCTTGTCGGAGGGGGTATCGGGGATCGAGGATGGGAAATTCCGTTCGATCCCGACACCTGATCCCAGATAATTAGTTTGACTAACTAATAAAGTCAAGCAAGATTCTCCGCACAATGCCCCGCACGGATTCTATCGAAGTCGCCAACGCGCTGCACCGCGCCTCCATCCGGCTGCTGCGCATGGTCCGCGCCGTCGATGATCAAACCGGCGTCTCCGCGCCGAAGCTCTCGGCTCTCTCTGTGCTCACCTTCGGCGGTCCACAAAATTTGAAGACCCTCGCCCGTGCCGAGCAAGTCACGCCCGCCACCATGTCCAAACTCGTCAGCGATCTCGAAGCCGCGGGCCTCGTCGCCAAGCGCATCGATCGCGCAGACAAACGCGGTGTGCGCATCGAAGTCACCGCCAAGGGCCGTACTTTGATGGAAGAGGGCCGCAAGCGCCGCCTCGCGCTGCTCAACAAATGCATCGCCAAACTCACCCGCGAAGAACGCGCGCAATTGGCCGAAGCCTCCGCGCTGATGATGCGCTTGGCTGAATAGCTCCGGCCAATATGGACCGCCGGCGTCTCGCCGGCCAACGCCAGCGCATGCCGGCGGGACGCCGGCGGTCCACATTGCACCAAACAAAAACGCCGCCCGGTGAGGGGCGGCGTTTTCGAATTCCAATCGCTTCAGTGTTTGGTCACTACCGCGGCTTCGCCGGCGGGCGCGGAAGCAGACCTTCACGCTGCGCGCGCTTGCGGGCCAGCTTGCGGGCGCGGCGGACAGCTTCTGCACGTTCACGCGCACGCTTCTCAGACGGCTTTTCGTAGTGATTGCGACGCTTCATCTCGCGGAAAGTGCCTTCCCGCTGCATCTTCTTTTTGAGCGCCTTCAACGCCTGATCGACGTTGTTATCGCGAACGAAAATCTGTACCAGGACCCGTCTCCCGTAACCAAATACCAAACACGAAACCGGCCGCCAGCGCTGATGCGCTGCGGGCCCGTTCTGAAGCGAAGGCGGGCTGATAGCAAAAGGCCGCGGCCATGTCCATTGCTGGCGGGCCGTGTCAGGCTTAGCTTTTCCCCATGTCCAACACGCCCTCAGATCGCTTCCGCGCCCGGATTTTAGAGGTTTTTCCAGCCCATGCCGCCCGGAATGGCTGGACCGACGCCGCCTTTAAGGCCGCCGTGGCCGAGGCGGGGCTGACGGAGGGGGAGGCGCTTTTGGCCTGCCCGAAGGGTGTGGTTGACCTGTTCGACGCCTTCGCCGCCCGCGCCGACGCCGCCATGCTGGAACGGCTGGACGAGCTCGATCTCGCCGCGATGAAAATCCGCCAGCGCGTTCGCGCCGCGGTACAAGTCCGCCTCGAAGCCCAGCAACCCTACAAGGACGCCGCCCGCGCCATGACCCGCGCGCTCGCGCGCCCCGATCGCGCGCCCGAAGCGGCGCGTCTTCTCTGGCGCACCGCCGATCACATCTGGCGCGCGCTCGGCGACACCTCGACCGACGGCAACTTCTACTCCAAGCGCGCCATTCTCTCGGGCGTGCTCGCCAGCACCTACACGCGCTGGTTCAGCGACGAGAGCGAAGACAACGAAGCCACATGGGCTTTCCTCGACGCACGCATCGAAAACGTCATGCAGTTCGAGAAGTTCAAAACGCGCCTGAAGCCCGTCGGCGAAAGCGTGCAGAATGCCATCGGCGTCGCCGCACGCTTTCGCTACGGGCGCTAACGGCTGACGAACGGTCTTCGAGCGCGCCTGTAACGAGCGTTCTCGTCCGGACTGAAATTTCTTACATACGCTGGCGTCTCGGCGCCACGCGCGTATGCTGCAAGCGCACTACGGGAGGAGAGCGCTTCATGGCAGCAGCTCCGATACGGTTCATCAACGCCGCGGCCTGGCCGCTGACGATCTGGACCTCTTTATCTCACTTCAATGACCATCCCGCTGACGATTATGTCGAGCGCACCAGCCCCATTGTTGCGACCGCGCTGGCGTTTTGGCTGTGCTTTGTCGCGCTGATTGTGTTGGCGAATCCAACGGTCACGGCGATCGGCTCGATGATGGAGGATGGCGAGCAACTGGTCACCTTCGTGCGCCGCACCCCAGGCGCCATCGTCGATGTGCTCTGGTTCATCACGCCAGTGCTCTATCTGATCGGCTTGTGGTTGTTCGCTTCACGCGACGAAGCGTTTCCGCGCCCTTAGCTCGTCTTGAGCTTGGTCACGTGGCCCATCTTGCGGCCGGCGCGGATGTCGCGCTTGCCGTAAAGGTGGAGCCGCACCGTGGGATCGGCCGCCAATTGCGGCCAGGCGTCTGCTTCTTCGCCGACAAGGTTCAGCATCTCGATCGCGGCAATGCGCGTTGTCGGGCCGAGCGGCCAGCCGGCGACGGCGCGGATGTGTTGCTCGAATTGCGAAGTGAGGGCGCCTTCGATGGTCCAGTGTCCAGAGTTATGAACGCGCGGCGCCATTTCGTTGGCGATGAGCGCGCCGTCCGGCATCACGAAAAACT
>JADLHI010000437.1 GCA_020848895.1 Hyphomonadaceae bacterium | reverse complement strand
TTGGACGTCGCCATTCCGGCAGGCGTTGAAACCGGGCAGGTGCTTCGCTTGAAGAACCAGGGCGGCGCCGGCGTGCAAGGGGGGCCGGCCGGTGATGCGCTGGTTGAACTCCGCGTCCGCCCGCACAGCTTCTTCCGCCGCGAAGGCCAAGATGTTCACATGGATTTGAGCATCTCGCTGACCGAAGCGGTGGAAGGCGCGCGCATCCAGGCGCCGACGCCAGGCGGCAACGTCACGCTCACCATTCCCGCCGGTTCCAACACCGGAAAAGTCCTTCGTCTGAAGGGCAAGGGCGTCGCCGGCCAAGGCGACCAATTCGTCCGCCTGCAGGTGGTGCTGCCGGACATAGTGGACGAGGACTTGCGTAAGTTCGTGAAGAAATGGCCGAAACGGGACGTCACGCCGCCTAGGCCGAATGGTTAAGGGGTAGCGTGGGCTACATTCAGCGCCCATTCAGAGCGTCTCGCGTAATCCAGAACCCGTCATGTGGGCTAAGTCTGCTCTCCTTTCCGCGATCCTCGCGGCCGGCGCCCTCTCCGCGCCGGTGAGCGCTCAGCCGCGTCCGCATCCTGAGAGCATCCAGCCGGCCTGGACCATGCCGGTCCAATATCGTGGCGGCGGCCAGCAGGAGCTACGCCCCCTCCGCGAGGTGGTTGAAGAGCTTCGCGCCCAATATGGCGGCGACTACGTCTCGCATCGCCTTGAGCAGGGCGCCAGCCCCGTCTATGTCGTGCGCTGGCGCATGCCTGATGGGCAAATCCGGGATATCAGGGTGAGCGCCAGCCGCTAGGGACGGACGATCTATGCGTGTGTTGGTGGTTGAGGACGATAAGAACCTGCGGGAGCAGCTTGCTTCCGCGCTCGCTGACGCCGGCTACACGGTCGATAGCGCCGGTGATGGCGAAGAAGGCCAGTTTCTCGGCGAAACCGAACCTTACGATCTCGCGATCCTCGACCTTGGCCTGCCCAAGGTCGATGGCCTCACCGTCCTCAAGGCCTGGCGCAAGGACGGCAAGAATATGCCGGTGCTGATCCTCTCGGCCCGCGACCGCTGGAGCGAGAAGGTCGAGGGTCTCGACCTCGGCGCCAACGATTACGTCACCAAGCCCTTCCACATGGCGGAGTTGCTGGCGCGCGTGCGCGCCAATGTGCGGCGCCAGACCGATCACCAATCTTCGGTGCTGGAAGTCGGCGATTTGCGACTGAACGCGGCGACGGGCCAAGTCACCGTCAACGGCACGCCGGTCAAACTCACGGCGTATCAGTACAAAGTTCTCGACTATCTGATGCACCACGCCGGCCGCATCGTCTCGCGCACCGAATTGACCGAAAAGATCTATAGCCAGGACCACGAGCGCGACTCGAACACGATCGAAGTTTTCATCGGCATCCTGCGCCGCAAGGTGGGCGCCGACCGCATCATTACCGAGAAGGGTCTGGGCTACCGCCTGATCGATCCCGCGGAAGCGCAGTGAGCAAAGCGCCGGCTGCCATTTTCGGCAGATTTCGGGCGCTGATCCGCCGCTCGCTGGCGGCGCGCCTGCTGACGGTTGCGATCATCAGCGTCGTCGGCCTCATTTTGATGGGCCTGATCGCGCAGGCGCAGTTCAATGCCCGCATCATCCGCCTCGCGGTCGATCCCGAGATTGAAAGCGTCGCCGACGACCTGATCGGCAATTCCGGTCCAGGCCTCAACAATGAGCTTGTGCTGCGCGATCTGCCGTTCGACCCGCGCTATTTGCAGCCGCTCAGCGGCCGATACTTTCAGGTTGTGCTGATACGCGACGACGGGAGTTTGCAGACGCAGACGATTTCCCCCTCGCTGGTGGATGCGGAAATTCAGATCCCCACCGAAGTTCAGCGCGCTATCGCCGCCACTCGCGCCGGCGGCCCGGCGCGGTTCTTCACCATTGACGGCCCCGATGGCGGCGACTTCCGCATCATCGCGCGGGTTGAGCACATCCCCGATGTGCAAGGCCGCTACGCCTTCATCGTCGGCGTAGCGACATCCTCCATTATTGCCCCGGCCGCCAATGTTGTCGGCTGGGCCTTCGCCGTGTTCGTGGCGTTTTGTGCGCTGATGGTGATGGCGGTGACGGCTTTGCAGGTGCGGGTGGGGCTTGAGCCGCTACATGAATTGCAGCGCGACATTGCAGCCGTGCGCCGCGGCGACGCCGAGCGGCTCCAAGGCGAATACCCGGCCGAGATTCAGCCGGTGACCGAAGAGCTCAACGCGCTCGTCGATCACAATCGCGAAGTGGTGGAGCGCGCGCGCCGACACGTCGGCAACTTGGCGCATGCGCTCAAGACCCCGATCGCCGTGCTGAAAAACGCGGCCGCGGGCGGGGCCGAAGATGCCGTGCTCAAACAATCCATCGAAGAGATGGAAGGGTTCGTGGAACGCCAGCTGCGCCGCGCGCGCGTTGCTGCGCGCGCCGAAGCGAGCGCGGGCGCGACGATCGCCTACCGCACGCCGGTGCTGAAGAACCTCGAAGACCTCGTCTTCATGATGGAGCAGCGCTACGACAGCACCAAAGCGATGGATATTTCCATCGAGGCCGAAGGCGATGTGACGTTCCGCGGCGAGCGCGAAGACCTGCTCGAAATGGCTGCGAACCTGATCGACAACGCCTGCAAGTACGGCAAGAGCCAAGTCATCGTGCGCTTGCTGCCGGCGTTCGATTCCAAAGGCTTGTTCGAGATCGTCGTGGAAGACGATGGCCCGGGTCTGTCGGATGCGGAGATAGCGCGCGCCATGGAACGCGGCGCGCGTTTGGACGAAGCGGCGCCCGGTCAAGGCTTGGGTCTCTCGATTCTGCAGGAAACTGTAGAATTGTATGCCGGCGAACTCTTGTTTGAGCGCGGTCAACTCGGCGGCCTCAAGGCTCGCCTTAGATTGCCCTCGACAGATTAGGCCTGCGGCGTCCGCGCCGGTTTCATCGGGCCCCAAACCGCGCTAGGCCTCGCCCTCAATGTTGACGCCGTATATCGTCATGATTGTTGGCGTGCTTTTGGCCGCCGGCGCCGCGTTCTGGACGCTGCGCGCTGTGCGTCGCGCAGGCGCCAATGCTGGAACCGGCCGGTTTGTGCTGTTGGTATGTGCGTGCGCCAGCGTTGTTGCGCTGGGGGTTTATTTGGTCAACGGCCGCCCGGAACTCGCCGGCGGCGCTTATGCCGAGCGCATTGCGGCGCTGAAGCTGCGGCCGCGTGAAACCTACACGATGGATGAATGGTTAGCCGTTCTGCACGATGAGGCGCGCGCGGATCCGGCCGATGCTTGGCCGTTGCTGGCCAGTGGTGAAGTGCTGCTGCGCGGCAATCGGCCAGAGGAAGCGGCGCGCGCGTTCGATTCGGCTTTGCGGCGCGATCCGCGCTCGGTGGACGCGCTACTCGGCATTGCGCGGTCGATCGCGATGAAGGAGGGCCACTTTACGCCTGAGGCGCTGGCGTTCCTGGAACAAGCGAGCACGGTCTCGGACGATCCAGCCCCTTGGCTTTATCGCGCGATGGCGGCAATGGAAGCGGGCGACGATGCGGCCGCGCGCCAGATGTGGGGCCAAGCCTACGCGCGCATGAGCAGTGACGATCCGCGTCGCGAGATGGCGCGGCGCTTCTCGACAGGTCAGCAACCATGAGCAAGATGCGCAAACGCGATCAACGCCTGATGATCATCGGCGTCGCCGGCGCGGTGCTGGTGCTGGCGGCAACGCTGACGTTCGCCGGTTTGCGCGACTCGGTGGTGTATTTCGTGGCGCCATCTGAGCTTGCCGAGAAAGCCCAGCCGGGGCAGCGCATCCGCCTTGGCGGTTTGGTCGTCGAAGGCACGGTGCAGCGCGCCGGCGAGATCGCGACGTTCTCTGTCACCGATGGCGCGACGGCGGTGCAGGTGCGCTACGAGGGGCAGCTTCCCGATCTTTTCCGGGAGGGCCAAGGCGTCGTTTGCGAAGGCCGCTGGCAACCGGGCCAAGCGTTCGAAGCTGACCGCGTGCTCGCCAAGCACGATGAAAACTATATGCCGCGCGAAGTCGCCGAAGCTCTGAAGCAGCGCGGCGACTGGAAGGGCGAAGGCCGGCCATGATCGCGGAGATCGGCGCCTTCGCCGCAGCCTTGGCGCTGGCGCTATCGCTCGCGCAAGGTTTGCTCGGCGTGTTCTACGCCAACAGCCAGGCACGCTCCGCCGCGGCCGCGGCTTTATCGCAAGCGGCTGCGCTGAGCTGCGCCATCGCGTTTGTCTGTCTCGTCACGCTTTTCATGCAATCGGATTTCACCGTCGCGGTGGTCGCGGCGAACTCACACGTCGATAAGCCGCTGATCTACAAAATCGCGGGCGCGTGGGGCAATCACGAAGGCTCGATGTTGCTGTGGTGCCTTGTGTCGGCGCTGTTTGGAGCGATCTTCGCGACTTTGCGCGGCAATCAATCGCTCGGCCTTTGGTCGCGGACGATTGGCGTGCAGGGGTTCGTCACCGCTGGCGCGCTTATCTACACGTTGTTCTTGTCCAATCCGTTCGCGCGCCTCGATCCTGCGCCGATGGTGGGCAGCGGGCTTAATCCGCTGCTGCAGGACCCCGCGCTCGCCGCGCATCCGCCGCTGCTTTACCTCGGCTATGTCGGCATGAGCGTGCCGTTTTCATTGGCGCT